>JAGQWM010000003.1:49138-75638 GCA_020437365.1 Chitinophagaceae bacterium
GCATGCAATTTTGTTACATAATCTGCTTTGGCCATTAGATTAGGCATTTGCCCGAAGGGATTTCCCAGGAAATCCATATCCAAACCGGCAACAATCACACGGATACCTTTGAAAGCCAATTTATCGCAAACATTCGCAATATCGCTGTCAAAAAACTGTGCTTCATCAATACCAATAACATCTACATCGGTCGCCATTTCCAGGATTTTTTTCGAATCATCGATGGGTGTAGAATGAATAGCCGATGCATCATGCGAAACGATTTTTTCTTCATCAAACCGAGTGTCTATTGTCGGTTTGAAAATTTCGGCTTTCTGATTGGCAATTTTTACTCGCTTCAACCGGCGAATCAATTCTTCGGTTTTGCCACTAAACATAGAGCCGCAAATAACTTCGATACTGCCACGTCGTTCGCCACTGGTATTGGGTTCAATAAACATTGTTAAGATTTATTATAAAAATTGGTTTTTTGATTTTATTGGCAAACAGTTTGTAACTTTAAAACATCTCGTTTGCAAGCCGTAAATATAAATCAATGGAACGAATTGAAAGCCTCATTCAGAAATTAAAAGAACAGTTTGAACAACAAGCTGACCCCAATTTATTATTGGGAACCGTTCAATTATTGCAGTTTGAATTGACCAAACTCAAAGCTGACCAAACGAAAAGCCTTGGTACACCTAAAGTAGCCGTTACATTACCCAATTTTTCTGTGGTACATGAAATCAATGAAGCCTATCAAAAATATGCTCCCAAACCCGCAGAAAATAAACCAGCCGTAAAAGAAGTGAAAGAAAAATTGCTGGTTGAAGATGATTCCGTTTCCGTAGTCCAGAAAAATGGCCAGTTGGATATGCTATTCGACCCGATGAATGAAATTCCTACTTTATCGCATCAACCACGGGAAATTAATGATACCAATAAAAACGACTCATCACTCAATGATAAATTGAAACAAAACAAACATGAAATTGTGGAAAGGCTGAAAGAAACACCCATCAAAGATTTGAGAAAAGCCGTTGGCATCAATGATAAGTTTCAGTTTGTCAATGAATTATTTCGCGGCGATGAAAGTATGTACGAACGATGTATCAAAACCATCAATAATTTTAGCATTTATCCCGAAGCTGAATACTGGATTGCCAGAGAGTTGAAAGTAAAATTGGGATGGAGCAACGATAACCCGACTGTACAGCAATTTGATCAATTGGTCAAAAGACGTTTTTCCTGAATATAATTTACAATTTTTTGTGTAGCACCGATTCTTGATTGCACTAATTGACCGGCGGCATTGGCGGCTTTTGTATAATCCGCTTGATTCGTTAACCATTCTTTTAATTTCTTTTCAAAAGCCGGTGCATTTTTCACTACAACGCCACCGCCACTTTTCACTAAGGCCACCGCTTCATTATATTTTTCAAAATAAGGCCCTAACAAAACAGGCTTATAAAAAACAGCCGCTTCCAAAACATTATGTACGCCGTTGGGTTTCAGTCCACCGCCAACATACGATGCAAATGCATATTGATAAACGGTAGAAAGCATACCGACATTATCAATGATTAAAACAGATGCATTATCGGCAGTTTTATTTTTTTCATGCGCCGAATAAAAAATACTATTTGGGAAAAGAGATGAAAGGTTATTTAAATGCGTTTTATTGATTTCATGTGGTGCAATGATGAAACGAAGATTTTCATTTTTCAGATTTGTACAAACTGCAGCTAACATTTTTTCATCTTCGGGCCAGGTGCTGCCACAAATAATTGCCTTTTGGCCGTTGAGAAAATTATCAATCAAGGAATTTGTCTGTACCGATGAAGCTATTTGTTCAACTCGGTCGTACCGGGTATCGCCGGCAATAGAATAAGGAATAGCAGAATCAATAGAAGCAAGATTTTCTCCGGATTCTTTTGTTTGTACAAAAATATGCGAATAGCAGTACAACATTTTTCTATACAAATTTCCATACCATTTGAAGAAAATTGAATCTTTCGAAAAACGGGCAGAAATTAACAGGAACGGAATATTTTGTTTTTTGATTTCTCTTAAATAATAATACCAGAATTCATATTTCACAAAAATTACCAGCTTGGGCTGAACAATTTTTAACCATTGTTTGGCATTTGTTGAACGATCCATCGGCAAATAAAAAACCCAATCGGCCTGTAAGTAATTTTGCTGCGCTTCATAACCGGAAGGAGAGAAGAAAGTCAACAATAATTTATAGTTGTTATACTGTTTTTTTAAAGCTTCCATAACCGGGCGTCCTTGTTCAAACTCGCCAAGCGAAGCACAATGAAACCAAATTATTTTTTCATTATCTGCAATGGCATTTTCCAGCTTTTGAAATAGCTGTTTTCGGCCGGCCACCCATTTTTGGGCTTTCGCATTGAACAGGGCTTTTATGCTTGCGCCAATCCTGAAAAGCCATAGAAAAATATTATAGAGAAGTATGGCCAATGAATATTTTTTGTTTAAAAATTGTTTTTTCTTGCAGTTCTACAAATGTAAACCCACCCGGCCAAAAGCATACAAATAAACTTCTCTTATTTTACTATTTTTGCCCACTAATAAATAAGCCATCTTATGCGACCTATCCAAATGGTTGATACCAAAACCCAATATCATAAAATAAAAACTGAAGTAGATGCTGCCGTTTTGGATGTCATGGAAAGCACTGCATTTATCAATGGGCCAGCAGTGAAAGCATTTACATCGCAGCTTGCTGAATATATGCAAGCAAAACATACGATTCCCTGTGCCAATGGAACAGATGCTTTGCAAATTGCTTTGATGGCACTCGGCTTGCAACCCGGCGACGAAGTCATTACTCCTTCTTTTACCTATATCGCCACAACTGAAGTCATTGCTTTATTAAAATTGAAACCGGTTTTTGTAGAAGTGGATCCTGATACATTTTGTATGGACTCAGCATCTTTGGAAAAAGCCATTACTCCCAAGACAAAAGCGATTATTCCGGTTCACCTATATGGACATGCGGCAGATATGGAATCCATTATGACCATTGCAGAGAAACACGGTTTGTTTGTGATTGAAGATAATGCGCAGGCAATTGGATGTACTTATCAATTCGCCAACGGCCAAAAAAAGAAAACCGGTACAATTGGCCATATCGGTACGACGTCTTTTTATCCGTCAAAAAACCTGGGAGCTTTTGGAGATGGCGGTGCCATTTTTACTGCTGATGATTCGCTGGCCGCGAAAATAAAAATGATTGCCAACCACGGGCAGTCCCAACAATATTATCATGATGTGGTGGGTTGCAACAGCCGTTTAGATGCCATGCAAGCCGCTATTTTATCTGTCAAATTAAAACATCTTGATGCCTATAACGAAGCTCGAAGAAAAGCAGCCGCTTATTATGATGCAGCATTTGCAGGCCAGCAGAAAATAAAAATACCTTTTCGGGCCGATAATACCAATCATGTTTTTCATCAATATACAATTCAACTTACCGGAGTGAATAGAGATGGATTGAAAAATTACCTGGCTGAACATAAAATTCCATCCATGATTTATTATCCGGTACCCGGCCATCGGCAAAAAATGTTTGCGCAGTTTGATACTCAATCCGTTTCACTGCCTGTAACAGACGAACTGACGGAAAAAGTTATTTCTTTACCCATTCATTCTGAAATGGATGAGGAACAACTGGCATTCATTTGTTCCAAAGTTTTATCATATATCAATCAAAAAGAAAATTAAAATGTTGTACCCTGATTTAATCAGCAAAAAAGAAAAATTAGCGGTTATTGGTTTAGGTTATGTTGGCTTACCCATTGCTTTGGCTTTCGCCAGGAAAATATCAGTCATTGGGTTTGATATAAATGCCCGTCGTGTGGACATGATGAAAAATAAGATTGACCCGAGTAATGAATTGGCAAAAGAAGATTTTGACGGCTGTGATATTCAATTTACGGATTCGATTGAAGAATTAAAAAAAGCAAAATTTTATATTGTGGCTGTGCCTACGCCGGTAGATGATCATAATGTTCCCAACCTCAAACCGGTACAAAGTGCTTCGAAAACCATTGGGCAAGTGATTAAGAAAGGTGATTACGTTGTGTTTGAATCTACCGTTTATCCGGGTTGTACTGAGGAAGATTGCCTACCGATTATTGAAAAAACGTCCGGTTTGAAAAACCAAGTAGATTTTAAACTGGGCTATTCTCCGGAAAGAATAAACCCGGGTGATAAAGAGCATACATTGGCTTCTATTGTAAAAGTTGTAGCCGGTTGTGATGCGGAATCTTTGGAAGAAATTGCAAAAGTTTATGAGTTGGTGGTAGATGCCGGCGTGCATAAAGCATCAAGCATAAAAGTGGCCGAAGCTGCCAAAATAATTGAAAACACACAAAGAGATTTGAACATAGCGTTGATGAATGAATTATCCGTCATTTTCAATATGATGAATATTAATACCTATGATGTGTTGGCAGCAGCCGGTACCAAATGGAACTTTTTAAAATTCCAACCCGGACTGGTAGGCGGCCATTGTATTGGTGTAGATCCTTATTACCTGACCTACAAAGCCAATGAATTGGGGTATGATGCAGAAGTTATTCTGGCGGGTCGAAATATCAATGACAATATGGGGAAATATGTGGCCAAAACTGTTGTGCAACATATAATTAAAAATACCGGCGATGTAAAAATGGCCAAAGTACTGATTAAAGGTGCTACTTTTAAAGAGAATGTGAGCGATATTAGGAATTCAAAAGTGGCAGATGTCATCAAAGCATTACAATCTTATTATGTAAATATAGATGTGGAAGACCCGCATGCAGATGCTGCTGAACTGGAACAGGAATATGGATTTACATTGACAAAAGAAATTGCCGATGATTATGATGTAGTCATCATTACTGTGCCGCACAATGCTTACCGGGATTTGGATGATAGGTATTATGCATCCATTACCAAACCACATGGTTTAATTGCTGACTTGAAAGGAATGTATCGACATAAAATTAATCAAAGAACCTATTGGAGTTTATAAGATGCCATTTACAACAACAAAATTTGAAGGATTGCTATTATTCGAACCACAAGTGTTTGAAGATAACCGTGGTTATTTTTTTGAAGCATATAATGAAAAAAGTTTTAAAGAAGGAGGTCTAGATGTTCATTTTGTACAGGACAATCAATCTTCATCTACATTCGGCGTTATTCGTGGATTACATTTTCAATCGCCACCATATGCACAGCAAAAATTAGTAAGGGTAATGCGTGGAAAAATCCTGGATGTTGTCGTCGATATCAGAAAAGGTTCACCAACTTACGGTAAAGTCTATACGAAAGTTTTGTCGGCCAAAAACAAAAGGCAACTTTTTGTACCCAAAGGTTTTGCACATGGATTTTCTGTATTGAGTAAAAACGCAGTTGTTTTGTATAAATGTGATGAATTTTACAATAAAGAAAGTGAAGGCGGTATTCTTTACAACGACCCTTCGCTAAAAATAGATTGGCGTATTGTTGACGAGAAAGCTGTAGTTTCGGAAAAAGACTTGCAATTGCCAACGTTGGAAAATTGCCAGCATAATTTCGTATATTAATAAGGATGGGATTTACACAATATATATTGGTAACAGGTGCTAACGGCCAGGTGGGTACGGAAATACGGAGAATCGCTTCTGCCTTTCCGGACTACTCCTTTACTTTTTTATCGAGAGAAGACATGCCCTTGGAAGATTTTGGAAAAATGAAAGTATGTGTGGAAGCCCGGCCTTACGATTTTTTAATCAATTGTGCAGCTTATACCGCTGTTGATAAAGCCGAAACGGAAAAAGAACTGGCCTTTAAAATAAACGCTGAAGCCGTCGGCCATTTAGCAACACTTTGTCGGAATAATAATATTCGTTTGATTCATTTTTCTACCGATTATGTTTTTGACGGTTATAGCCGCATTCCCTACAAAGAAACAGATGCTACCAATCCGGAAACTGTATATGGTGCTTCCAAATTGGAAGGAGAGCGGTTGGCACTTTTACACCAGCCGGACGCCATCATACTCAGGACTTCCTGGGTGTATGCTGCTACGGGCCACAATTTTGTAAAAACCATGCTTCGCTTGTTCGGCGAGAAAGATGAAATTAATGTGGTGAACGATCAAATAGGTTCACCCACTTATGCCAAAGATTTAGCGGCAGCAGTCATGCACATCATTTCTTCGGGCCAGTGGTACAAAGGTATTTTTCATTTTAGTAATCATGGTGCTATTAGCTGGTACGATTTTGCACGGGCCATTCAAAAGTTTTCCAAAGCCGACTGCACTATACATCCTATTCCGACATCTGCCTTTCCGACTGCAGCCAAGCGGCCGGTTTATTCTGTATTGAATAAAAATAAAATTCAGCAACATTTTGGTATCCAATTTAAAAATTGGGAAGACAGTCTAAGAGAGTGTTTACGGGAAATTTAATTGTATAAAAAAACCCGAACCATTTGAAAATGATTCGGGTGAAACTGTTGACCCATAAGGATTCGAACCTTAAATGACTGGACCAAAACCAGTTGTGTTACCATTACACCATGGGTCAATCCGTTACTCAATTTTACATTGAGTGTGCCCGCCGGAATCATTTTTCTGAACGGGCTGGCAAAAATAAGGCTTGTACTGTTTTGTGCCAAAAGGATTTTTAAGAAAGGTTGGAAAAAAAGCTATTAGCTAATTGTTATCAGCTAATAGCTTACGGCTAAAAGCTCTTTTCCTAACTTAATGCTTTCAATTTTTCTTCACTTTGCTCCCGGATTTTCAACTCTTTAATTTTATCCAACGCCCTGGCTACAACGTCGCACATGATGGTGTATAAGGCGCCTTCTTTTGGGTTTTCGTAAATATGATCCAGAGCCATATCTTCATTGGGAATAATTGTAGTAGGAATTGCAGGGTTCACTTCGTCAATACCTTCTTTCAATAAGCCGATGATTTCATCTGCCGTTCTTCCTCTCAGGTTTTTATCGCATCGGATAATAATCTCCTGAAAATACCTGGCCGAAATTTTTCCTAATTCACGGATATCATCATCTCTTCGGTCGCCGGTACCACTGATAACGCCAATTTTGACCGGATAATCCAATCGGTTGACAAAATCACAAAGTAATTGTAAGCCATGAGGGTTGTGTGCAAAATCTGCCAATATGGTAAACCTTTTGAAATGGAAAAAGTTTAATCTTCCGGGTGTAAGGTTTTCGTTTGGTACAAAAGTTTGCAAGCCTGTCCTGATATCTTCAATGGCAATATCACGGAATAAATAACAAGCTAGTACAGCCGATAAGCAATTATTGATATTATGTACTGCTTTGGCTTCATACGTGAGTGGAACATCCCTGGCTTGTAAAACCCGGATTTTCCAACTGCCTTTCATAATAGTGATATAGCCGTTTTCATACACGCAGGACAAACCATTTTCCCGGGCATGTTGCCGAATTCTCGGGTTGTTTTCATCCATACTGAATAAAGCAATATTACAGGAAAGGCTACGACGCATGTCATACACTAAATCATCATCAGCATTTAAAACAGCATAGCCATGTGGAAAAACAGTTTCAGGTACCACTTGTTTTACTTTGGCCATTGCTTCAATCGTATGAATGCCACCCAAACCCATGTGATCTTCTGCCACATTAGTGACAATAGCCACTTCGCAGTTCTGAAATGCCAGTCCGGCTTTTAAAATGCCACCGCGGGCACATTCCAAAACTGCAAAATCAACCGTCGGGTCTTTTAATACAAATAAAGATGAAACCGGCCCGGTACAATCACCTTTCATCATCAATTGATTTTGAATATATACTCCATCCGAAGTGGTATATCCCACTTTTTTATTGGCAGATTTTGCAATATGCGCCGTTAATCTTGAGGTGGTTGTCTTTCCATTGGTGCCGGTGATGGCAATAATGGGAATGCGGCCCACACTTCCCTTGGGAAATAACATATCTACAACAGGTTCTGCTACATTTCTCGGTAATCCTTCGGCAGGTTCCACATGCATACGGAAACCCGGCGCTGCATTGACTTCTAATATAGCACCACCATTTTCAACAATCGGTTTGCGTAAATCTTTTACCATCACATCAATACCACAGATATCGAGTCCTATTATTTTGGCAATTCTTTCAAACATGAAAATATTAGCAGGATGAACTTCATCTGTTACGTCAGTAGAAGTACCGCCGGTAGAAAGATTGGCAGTAGGTTTTAGAATGATACGTTCTCCTTTTGCCGGAATACTTTCCACGGTCAGTTTCGCATCTTCGAGCATTTTATCGGTGTACTGATCAACTGTAATTTGTGTCAACACTTTTTCATGACCAAATCCCCGGCGTGGGTCTTTATTGGTTTCATCAATCAACCATTGAATAGAATGTTCCCCATCGCCTACAACAGATGCAGGTGTTCTTAATGCGGCACAAATAAATTTATTATTGATAACCAGGCAGCGAAAATCGAAACCGGTTATAAACCTTTCCACTATAACACTTCTGCTGTATTCTTTGGCGGCAGCAAATGCTTTATAAGCCTGCTCTCGGTTTTGAATATTTGTAGTATTGCCTTTGCCATGGTTGCCATCAATGGGTTTGATGACTAATGGGAAACCGAATTTCTCAATGGCTTCATCCAAACCTACTTCGGTTCTTATCACTGTTCCTCTCGGTACGGGAATTTCAGCGGCTTCCAGCAGCATTTTTGTTTCTTCTTTATCACAAGCTATATCTACGGCGATATTCGAAGTAGTAGAAGCAATCGTTGCTCTTATTCTCTTTTGATTGACACCATAACCCAATTGTACAAGACTGTGTTTATTCAAGCGGATGTAAGGAATTCCTTTTTTGGCCGCTTCTTCTACAATGGCACCGGTGGAAGGTCCCAAGCGGGTATCTTCCCTGATTTCTCGCATTTTCTGAATGTCATCCTCCAGATTATATTCTTTTCCAGCTATCAATGCTTCGGCAATATCTTTTGCAGCTTTAGCAGCATACACACCGGCATCGGCTTCGATATAACTAAAGACTACATAATAAACACCTTCTTTTTCGCCTTCAGGCGTACGGGTACGGCCAAAACCGGTATCCATGCCGGCCAAGGTTTGAATTTCCAGGGCTATATGCTCTATGACATGACCCATCCAGGTACCTTCATCGACTCGCATAAAAAAACCACCGCGGACGCCTTCACTACAGCGATGTTCTATCATGGATGGAAACATTTTTTCCAACCTTTCTCTAAAACCCGGAATCAGATTAGTAGGTTTTTTTTCTAAATCTTCTAAGTCCAGTTTCATTTGTATGAGCTTGGTACGACGAACACTCCAATAGTTGGGTCCCCTGAGGACTTTTATTTCTAATATTTTCATGTATATAATGTTGAAAATGGAAGTTAAGTTTTTTTGGTTTTGTATCCAATAAATCCTGCCATGTGAAACGGCATTAATAAATCAATCGGTTGTTTTTCTTTTTTCATCCATACATTTGATAGCGGCATACAGCCGGGCGAAATAAAAACCAAACTGCTTATTACATGTCCACACCCGTTATTAACCGCAAAATAAATTTGTTGCAAGCTACCTCTATCAATATGATAGATATGGTTGGTATCGGGCCTTTCATCGTCATGCCGATGGTAGTCGCACAGTTTCAGGATGGCATGTTTATTTGGGCCTGGGTTTTTGGTGCCTTTACGGCTTTGGTAGATGCCATGACCTGGAGTGAGTTGGGTGCCAAATATCCTTTGGCGGGTGGCACTTACCAATTTCACCGCATCGCTTATGGTGAGAAAGGCGGAAGGCTGATGAGTTTTTTATTTGTCTGGCAAACAATTATACAAGCACCATTGGTGGTCGCTTCGGCAGCCATTGGTTTTGCCCAATACCTCACTTTCCTAGTGCCGATGGAAGTTTGGCAACAGAAAATAGTATCGGGCGGTTTAGTCATGTTGGTTTTTATTTTACTCTACAGAAAAATAGAAACGATAGGTAAAATTTCTGTCGTCATGGGATCCATTGTTGTGGCAACGATTGTCTGGATTATTGTAAGCGGATTGGCTACAGGCCATCAACCCGTTCATATTTTACCGCAAGGTAGTTCATCATTTTTTACATTAGCTTTTTGGGCGGCTATAGGAAATGCTTCGGTCAAAACTGTGTACGCTTTTTTGGGTTATTATAATGTATGTCACCTCGGTGGCGAAATTAAAAACCCCGGAAAAAACATTCCCAGAAGTATTTTTATTTCTATTCTGTGCATTACCACATTGTATTTATTGATGAATCTGAGTGTGATGCGTGTCATTCCTTTTCAAGCCGTTCATGCTGATGATAAATTTATTGTCAGTTCTTTTATGGAATTGGTGTATGGCCACCAGGCGGGTGTTTTTATTACAGTACTGATTTTATGTATTGCTTTTACATCTTTATTTGCGGTAGTGTTGGGCTATTCGAGGGTGCCGTATGCGGCAGCGGTTGATGGAAATTTTTTCAAAATATTTGGCCGTTTGCATTCGGAGAAACAATTTCCTTTTATTTCATTAATTGTTCTTTGTGGATTAGGATTTATTTTCAGTATGTTTTTTCGTTTGTCAGATGTAATAAGTTCTATATTGGCCATGAGAATTATTGTTCAATTTATAAGCCAGGGAGTCGGGGTTGTTTTGCTACGCAAAAAATATGGTACCAGCCAATTGCCTTTTAAAATCTGGTTGTACCCGATTCCCGTTGTGATTTCAATCCTTGTCTGGCTGTTTTTACTGGTTTCTACCGGATGGTTTGCCTTTTGGGGCAGTTTGTTTGCAGTGTTGGGCGTTGTTATTTTTTTGCTGAAAGACAGGATTTCTACAAGGTAAAATATCCACATTTCCACAAGTTGTGGCCCATTTAAAAAAATGAAAGGCCGGAGTTCATTACTACAAAATAATTTCAATTACATTTGTTAAGAATCAAATCCCCTTGAATGAGTCATCCAAAAGGAAAACTGATTGCCATCGGCGGAGCCGAGCATAAAGGCAATGATTTAGCAACCGATATTTATCAAACCAATAATCTGAATTTTTTTGAATTAGGTATTCTGCGACGTGTGGTAGAAGAAGCCGGCGGTGTCAATGCCCGGATTGAAGTCATTACAACAGCTTCCATGATTCCTTATGAAGTTGGCGAAAATTATTTGAATGCCTTTGGTAAAATCGGTTGTACCAATATCGGTTTATTACATATTCGCAGCAGAGAAGATGCATTGAAGCAAGAGTACATTGAACGAATCAGTCAATGCGATGCAGTTATGTTTAGCGGCGGCAATCAATTGCGATTAAGTGCAACAGATGGTGGCACAGAATTTTTAAAAATTTTGAAAAAAAGATACCAGGAAGAAAATTTTGTCATTGCCGGTACATCTGCCGGTGCGATGGCCATGAGTAACACAATGATTTATGAAGGCAAAGCATCAATGGCACATTTAAAAGGCGCAGTAAAAATCACAACCGGCCTTGGTTTTTTAAATGGAGTAATCATCGATTCGCATTTTGTAAAAAGAGGAAGATTTGGCCGGCTGGCACAAGCCGTTGCGGCCAATCCGGGATGTATTGGAATTGGCCTTGGCGAAGATACAGGCATGTTGATAACAGACGGCAATAAAATGGAAGGAATCGGAAGCGGGTTGGTTGTCATTATAGATGGCCATGATATTCGCCATTCCAATATAGCTGATATTCCGGATGGCAATCCGATAAGCGTTGAAAATTTGAAAGTGCATTTCTGTGAAAAAGGAAACGGATATTTAATTGAAGAAAGAAAATTTCTGGCCACTGCCAATGATAATATTGCCGTGTCAACAGAGCATAATCAATAACTTATCATAATTTTATTTTTCAATGCAACTGAATTGAAATGTTCAGGCTTCTGCATTGATAAAGTATTTTTCGGTTTTATTCAAATCAATACAATGATGAAAAAGTTTTTATTTGTTACGACAATTTTATTTCTGTCCTGTGCATTTGCCCCCCAAAAAAAGACAAAAGTTATTTTTTTTGGCGATTCCATTACCGAAATTGGCGTTAAACCAGGTGGTTACATAACAAGAGTGCAAAATTTGTGTAAAGCAGATGGTAAAGCCAGTCAATATGATTTCATTGGGTCCGGTATTAGTGGCGATAAAGTCTATGACCTTTACCTCCGACTGGATGAAGATGTTTTAGAAAAGCATCCCGATATGGTGGTCATTTGGGTGGGTGTCAATGATGTTTGGCATAAAACATTACTAGGTACCGGAACGGATTTAAATAAATTCGAAAGATTTTACCTTGCTATTTTGAAAAAACTGAAAGCAGAAAATATTCAAACCATTATTTGTACACCAGCAGTCGTTGGCGAAAAAAATGACATGAGCAATCCCCTGGATGGCGATTTAAACCGCTATGCCAATGTCATTCGTGATATTGCCAAATCACAAAACATTCCTTTAATTGATTTCCGTAAAGAGTTTTACGACTATGAAAAAGAGCATAACTCGCAAAACAAGGAAAAGGGAATTTTAACCTATGATAAAGTGCATCCCAATGATGCAGGTAATCAATTTATTTCCAAAATCATGTGGGAAACAATTTTAAAAGTGAATCAGCATTAATAGTTTTCCAGGTCTATTAATTCATAACCTTGATTATCGTAGGCATCGTAAAAAGATGACAGCCATTTGCAATAGCGGTAACCAAAAATATATTTTTCATCTTGTGAACTTTTTTCCCAAAGTCCAGCCATTTTTCTTTTGCTGCCCGCGGTATATGTTTCTACATCAATTAATCTCCATCCGTTTTTATTCATTTCTCTTCTTTTCAGCATAAAAGCTGAAGGTTCATAATTTCTGTACATCGCTACGCCGGAACCTGCTACCCAAACGCCGGCCCATTGATTTCCATATTTTTCAATATCAATTAATTTCAATCCTTTTTTATTATTAGCAGACCATCTGTCGTGCAGTTGCTGACTACTCATATTTCTATACAAGGCATACGCACCTGATTTTTTAATAAATAAACCCGCCCATTTTCTTGCTGCGCCATCTACATACGTTTCAACATCTATCAAACGATATCCTTTATTGCTCATCTCTTTCCATTTATCATGAAAACCTTGTTGGCTATAATTGCGGTACATGGCCGAACCAATATTTTTCTTTTTGAAAATGCCATCCCATTTTCTAGTGCCGCCTTGTTTATAAGTTTCGAAATTGGAACAGTAATATCCTTTGCCCAGCAGCCATTTCCATTCCGCATGAAATTCATTTGAGCTATAACCTCTACGTATAACCGTATTTTCAGCATGATTGGTTTTGCGCCAAACGCCGATAGTGCGGGTGCCGCATTCAGGTTCTTTACCACAATAATTTACTGCCAAATCATCTAACCCAAAATTCTTACCTATAGAGGAAAAAACTTTTTTGGCTAATCTATTTGAACTGACATTGGCTCCGCCATTGATAAAAACTACAACACCGGTTTTACTATTGGGGAAAAATCCCATATAAGTCCTGACATCACTATGTGCACCACCATGTGCTACATATAATTCGCCATTAAGCGAACCACGGGAAATGCCGTAGCAGTAATTATTATTGCTGGGAACTGATTTCCATAAAGCAGCAGTATTGTTCAGGAATGTTCCATTCATCAAGCCCACCATGAACCGGGTAAGGTCTTTAATATTGGATGCCCATCCGCCACCGCCGAGTTTCCAATCTACTTTGCCTTCATTTTTGGCAACAAGTTCGCCGTTACAATTTTTTGCATAACCGCCTATGGCATTGGAATAGGGTGTAAGGCTCGTCATACCGGCTTTATTGGCAATATTTGTTTGCACATAAGATTCAAAAGGAACATGGGTGGCTTCTTCAACTGTACTACCCAATAAATTGAATCCGAAAGTGGAATAATAGTATTTAGTGTCGGGTGTATTTTGTAATGGTGCCGAAGAAAAAACATCTACACATTGTTTCGCATTGTAATTATTATTAGCGGTGTATTTACTTTTATTATAACTATCGTAATGATTAATGCCACTTCTATGATTCATTAAATTAGCAATTGTAATGTTTCCTTTGTTGCCGGAATTTGGCCAATAGCTTACATATTTTGTGACTTTATCCGTGAGACCCATTTTATGTGTTTCGATTGCTTTAAATGCAGCCACGGCTGTCAATGGTTTGGAAATGGATGCCCAACGAAAAACAGTATTGACCGTCACCGGTTTGGTTCTTAAAATATCTTTATGCCCGTACGCTTTTATGTGAACAATATTCCCGTTTTTGACAACCCCCACAGCACAACCAACAATATTTTGTTTGACCATTTGGTCTGCAACAATATTATCGACAGATGTCATAAAAGGTTGAACCGGTGTTGATTTTTTTTCATTATTTGAAAAAGTGCCGGAGAAGAGAAATAAAATAGCTAAAAAGGGAATGACAGAATAGAATGCAGTAGTTCCTTTCAAATTTTTCATTGCTTAACAGTTTAATGATTAAAAAATGTGGGAAACAATCAAAGGGAAATGGAAATGCGAAAATGTTCAGTGTTCAAGATAAATAATAACTTTTATACTGACTTGCCATTGTGGATAATCGTTGCAATATTTCTCAATTAATTTTTGAAATGAGAAACTATCTCCTGAGTATGATGTATTTATACAGAAAAATAATTACTGGAATGTAATTAAAAAATGATTTTTCTTTCCTTTTTGTACCAATAAATAAGTTTTGTGGAGCAACATTTTTTCTGTTATCATCAAATCGATACTTTCTACTTTCTGTCGATTGATTTTAACGCCACCGCCTTGAATTGTTTTTCTTGCTTCGCCTTTGCTGGGGAAAACAGCTGTTGTGGCAAGAAAAGAAACGACATCCATTCCGTTTTTGATATTATCTTTCGGAAAATCAATCCGGATATTGCCTTCCATATTTTTCAAATCATCTTCAGATAAACTTTCGGCCGGTGCATTCTTATTGGCAAATAATTTTTCGGTGGTTGTAATGGCTTCTTGCAATTCTTTTTCGCCATGTACAAAACGGGTTATTTCTTCTGCCAGTTTCTTTTGTAAAAGTCGTTGACCGGCATCTTGCTGATGATTCTGAATGATAGATTGAATTTTTTGTTCATCTAAGAAAGTAAAAATTTTAATCCATTTGGCAGCATCATCATCGCTGGCATTGAGCCAGAATTGGTAAAATTGGTAGGGACTTGTTTTTTGAGGGTCCAACCATACATTGCCCGATTCTGTTTTGCCGAATTTACCTCCATCAGATTTTGTGAGCAATGGGCAAGTAAAGGCAAAAGCTTCTCCTCCGGCTTTTCTTCTAATCAATTCGGTGCCGGTTACAATATTGCCCCACTGATCGCTACCGCCCATTTGTAGTTTGCAGTTTTTATTTTGATACAACCAATAAAAATCATAACCCTGCACCAATTGGTAAGTAAATTCCGTAAAGCTCATACCTGTTTCACCCGACAATCTTTTTTTCACACTGTCTTTACTCATCATATAATTGACGGTAATGTGTTTGCCTACATCCCGGATGAACTGCAGAAAACTGACATCCTTGAGCCAATCATAATTATTGACCATACTGGCGGCATTTTTTGCTTTCGGGTCAAAATCCAAATATTGCATCAATTGTTTTTTAACGCCTTCCTGGTTTTGACGCAAAACAGTTTCATCGAGCAGGTTTCTTTCTTCACTTTTACCACTTGGGTCGCCCACCATGCCGGTAGCTCCGCCTACAAGGGCAATGGGTTTATGGCCGGCTTTCTGCAAATGCACCAGTAAAATAATTGGAACCAGGCTGCCAATATGCAAACTGTCGGCTGTAGGGTCGAAGCCGATATAGGCTGTCGTCATTTCTTTTTGCAGTTGTTCTTCTGTGCCGGGCATAATATCCTGAATCATTCCCCGCCAGCTTAATTCCTGGATTAAATTCATACTTAACTCAATGATTTGCAGCAAATGTAAGGCAGATTCATGTGGGAGCATTCATCAGACAATATTTTTATAAATGCTTCGTTATCAATAGTTGCCGGTTTTATAAGAAATGTTATGAAATTCGGGCAGTATAATTTAATTTTACAGAGTATCCGTATAGATGAAAGCTTGTATTAATCAAAAGCTTATAGAAAATTATCCGAATGAAACCATCCAAAACCATCTTGCCAGTCATGGCAATGCTTATTTCCTTATCCTCAACTGCACAATTCAGGAAATATTCAAATGAATTTTTAAATATCGGTGCCGGCGCCCGAGGGTTGGCTATGGGAAGTGCACAAGTAGCTTCAGTAGCTGACGGTACTGCCGGCTATTGGAATCCTGCGGGTTTAGTAGGTGTCAAAGACCATGCACAACTGAACCTTATGCATGCCGAATATTTTGCCGGAATAGGTAAATACGATTATGTTGGCCTGGCTTTACCTACGGCGAATAAAAAAAGAACTATCGGCATCACCGGGCTTCGTTTTGCAGTAGATGATATTATGAATACATTATTCCTGGTTGAACCTGATGGTTCATTAAATTATAATAATATACAAGCATTTTCTTCTGCCGATTATGCATTTATCTTTTCCTATGCGCAGAAATTGAAAGAAAGTGAAAAGAAAAATGTTCATTTTGGATTGAATGCTAAAGTAATTCACCGCAGTGTGGGCAAATTTGCCAAAGCCTGGGGTTTTGGCCTCGATGCAGGCTTACAGATTTATAGCAAACAGTGGAAATTTGGTATTGCTGCCCGGGATATTACCAGCACATTCAATGCCTGGTCTTTTTCATTTACCGACAGGGAAAAAGAAGTGTTGTACCTGACCAATAATGAAATACCGGTAAAATCGACTGAGTTGACAGCCCCTCGATTAATTTTAGGCGTAGCCCGTGATTTTAAATTGGGCAAAAAAGCCAGCTTATTGGCAGAAGCCAATATTGACGTCACATTTGATGGCCAACGCAATACGTTAATCAGTGGCGATCCGGTGAGTGCCGACCCTAAGCTCGGATTGGAACTCAATATAAATAATGTCTTTTTCCTGCGAGGCGGTATCAATAATTTCCAAAAAGCATTGGCCGACGGCGATACACTGAATCAAAAAAGGGTTTGGATTTATCAACCTAGTGCCGGTGCAGGATTCAGGATAAATAATGTAACAATTGATTATGCATTTACCAATTTGGCCAATCAATCCAATCCATTATTTACCCATGTGTTTTCATTAAAATTGAATTTAGTTGGCAATAAAAACAAAGAAAAATCTGAATAAATCCGTAGCTTCAAAAACATTTATTCCATGAAAAAAATTTTACTCTTCCTATTACTTACTTGCGGCTTAAAAGGCTTGGCACAGTATAATAATGAATGGATAGACTATAGTAAAACTTATTACAAATTTAAAGTAGGTGTTACCGGTTTGCATCGCATATCGCAACCGGTGTTGGCTGCTGCCGGATTGGGTTCTGTGCCGGCTGAACAATTCCAACTTTGGAGAAATGGCCAGGAAATTCCATTATACACGACACAACAAACGGGTGTTTTAACTGCTGCAGATTATATTGAATTTTGGGGCGAAAGAAATGACGGTAAACCGGATTTGTCATTATACAGAATGCCCGATTACCAGATGAATGATAAGATAAGCCTGGAAACTGATACGGCTGCTTTTTTTCTAACAGTCAATCCTGCAGGAAATAATTTACGCTTACTACCTACGCCCAATAATTTGCCTACGGCATTGACACCGGAACCTTATTTCATGTACACCGCCGGACAGTATTACCGCGACCAATACAACCTGGGATATGGCAGTAATGTAGGCGATTATGTATATTCCTCAGCCTATGATATTGGAGAAGGATTTACGTCTACAAATATTGGAACCAACGTTACCAGAAATTATACTTTTTCCAATCTGCGGCCCTATACCGGTGCAGGTGTACCCAATCCTGTATTAAAAATAAATACGGCGGGAAATGCCGAAAACCCAAGACAGTTTCAAATACTTGTCAATTCGAATGTGGTGGATACCAAAACAATGGATTTTTTCGATTATTTGAAATCTACAATTAATTTAACACCTGCTGATGTTGCCGGCGGCTCCACTATCGTTGGCGTAAAAAATATTTGTACAATTGCCAATGACAGAATGGTTATAGCACAAACTGAATTGACGTATGCAAGAAAATTTGATTTTGCAGGCGCTAATAGTTTTTTGTTTTCGTTGCCGGCCAATCCTTCCGGGAATTATCTTGAAATAACAGGGTTTACGCATGGCGGTGTAAATCCGGTTTTATATGATTTAACCAATGGTAAAAGATATGTAGCAGATATTACTACACCCACCATTGTGAAAGTATTATTGGATCCATCCGCAACAGACAGGCAGTTGCTGCTGGTATCTGAGGCAGCTTCCAATATTAAAAATGTTTCAACTTTGGAAACCCGTCAGTTTGTAGATTTTTCACAGACTGCCAACGAGGGAAATTATCTCATTATTACTCATCAAGCCTTACTCAACGGAACCGGGGGCAGCACACCAGTCGAAGATTATAAAAATTACAGGAGCTCTACAGATGGCGGAGGATACAATGCCAAAATATATATGATTGATCAACTGGTGGATCAATTTGGATTTGGTATTAAACAACATCCGAATTCCGTAAGGAACTTTATAAGATTTGCCCGCAATACATTTAAGAATCCGGTAAAAGACGTCTTCCTGGTTGGAAGAGGATTGAATTATATTCATAATCGTTATTATGAATCGAATCCGAATTTACAGTACATGTCTTTTATTCCAACCTTCGGTTATCCGGCTTCGGATATATTATTAACAGCCGATCCGGGTGATGAAATTCCCAAAGTACCTATCGGTAGGCTTTCTGTTATAAATGGCGATGAAATAACAGTGTACCTGAATAAAGTAAAAGAATATGAACAGCAGCAGGCCATTTCGTCCCCATTGATAAATGAAAGAGCTTGGACAAAAAATACAATGCATGTAATTGGTGCCAATGATGGTTCCCTGGGCGATATTTTGACGGCTTCTATGAATCGTTTCAAAAATATTATCAGCGATACAAATTACGGCGCCAATGTATCTACTTTTAGTAAATTAACTACTGCACCTGTAGAACAAGCCAATGCGCAAAGAATTTACAGCCTTTTTGAAGAAGGATTGGGAATGATTACTTATTTCGGGCACTCTTCGGCATCGACTTTGGAATATAACCTCGACAATCCCGAAGCCTATAACAATCCCGGAAAGTATCCACTCTTTATTTTATTGGGTTGTAATGCCGGTAATTTCTTTAATTTTTCTTTGGCTCGATTATCGTCGAAAGAAACAATTTCTGAAAAATATGTATTAGCAGAGCATCGTGGCGGTATTGCCACCATTGCCAGTTCTTATCTTGGAATTGTAAACTATCTCGATATTTATTGCAGTAGTTTGATGCATGCCATGTCCACTTCGAGCTATGGAAAAACTTTTGGCGAAGCCATTGAAGATGCGATTACCAGAACCTATGCGATTACTTCGCAGAATGATTTTTATGCCCGTTTGCATTGCGAGCAATCTACCTTACATGGCGATCCGGCATTGAAATTGGATGTCAATAAAGACAAACCGGATTATGCCATTGAAGACCAGACAGTGAGTATTGATCCTTCTTTTATTTCTGTTGCCGAAACTTCATTCACCGTTCATGCCAAAATTTTAAATCTTGCCAAAGCCATCAACAAGGATATTGTAGTAGAAGTAAAAAGAACGTATCCAAATAATGTTACGGAAGTCATTGAGCGGGATACCATTCCCGGAATCAGGTATAGCGATTCATTGAATTTTGTCATCCCGATTGATCCGATTTCCGACAAAGGGTTGAATAAAATATCCATTTGTGTAGATGCAGATAATGTTGTTGATGAATTATTTGAAACCAATAATTGCATCACCAAAGATGTATATATTTTCGAAGATGAATTAAGGCCTATTTATCCTTACAACTATGCCATCATCAATCAGCAAGGAATTAAATTCCAGGCTTCCACTGCCGATCCATTTGCATCGGAGAAGCAATACATGATGGAAATAGATACAACCAAACTTTTCAATTCGCCTTTGAAAATTCAGAAAACGGTTACTTCAAGTGGCGGTGTTATTGAATTCGATCCGGGCTTGCATTTTGAAGACAGTACGGTTTATTATTGGCGTACGGCATTAGTTCCTACAAGTGGTACACCCAATTGGAATAGTGTTTCCTTTACCTATTTGGCCAATCATCCTGATGGATTCGGGCAATCCCATTATTTCCAACACCTGGAATCTGATATTTACCAATTAAGATTAAACCGTGGTAATGAGTGGCATTTTGATTCTGCTTACCAGAATATTTTTGCCAGGAATGCGATTTACCCGGAAGGTGGCACACAACAAGCCGGTTATACCGTGGCAGTAAATGGTAGCCAGTATATTGGAGGTGGGTGTAATTTTAACGCTATCATCTTTAATGTATTTAACCCGAATTCTATTGCACCGATGCCCAACTCATTTGGCCCGGGCGGCGGATTGTATGGTAGTTTATCGCAGAGTTGCGGTACAAGAAAAGAATACAATTTTGAATTTTCATACAGAGATACTGCAAGTCGGCATAAGATTATGGATTTCTTAAATAATGTTGTTCCTGATGGTTATATTGTTGTAGCAAGAGGCAATGTGCCTTCATCTACTCCCACACCGCCGGCGTATGCTGATGTTTGGCGCAATGACACAACTTATTATGGACACGATAATTCCTTGTGGCATATTTTCAAAAATCAAGGCTTTGCCGAGATCGATAGTTTCAACAGGCCAAGAACATTTATTTTCATTTATAAGAAAAATGATTCCAATAGTTTACGGCCGGCCTATCAATTGACGAACACCATTTATGATAACCTGGCATTAACGGTGAATATTAAAACTTCCGATACCTTGGGAACGATTGAATCGCCGATTTATGGAAGAGCTGCACAATGGCATTCCGTCGTAATAGATGGATCAGCATTGCCTGATGTTGGTATTGATTCGGCTCGTTTAAATATTATAGGGATTAACACAGCAGGAAATGAAGTGACGTTGATGACAGATCTGGATCCGGATATTGGTACAATCGACATTTCCAACGTCAATCCGGGTTTGTTCCCTTATTTAAAATTGAAGTTAGTTGTAAAAGATAAAATCAATTATACACCTTATCAACTCAACTATTGGAGAGTATTGTTTGACCCGGTGCCGGAAGGAGCCATAGCACCCAATCTTCTTATTCAGGAAAAAGATACGGTAGATGTAGGTGAGCCCATCGATTTCAAAGTGGCTTTCAAAAATGTAAGTCATATTCCATTTGATAGCCTGAAAGTAAAAATGGTGATGACTGATAGAAATAATGTAGCTAATATAATTCCTATTGCAAGAAAAAGACCATTGACGGTAGTGGGCACACCCAATGATACAGTGCACCTGGCCACTATTATCAACACCAGCAATTTTGCCGGAAAGAATACATTATATATTGAAGCCAATCCGGATGACGACCAACCCGAAGAGTATCACTTTAATAATTTTGCCTATCGAAATGTATATGTTAAACCCGATAGTTTAAATCCATTATTAGATGTCACTTTTGATGGCGTACATATTTTGAATAGAGATATTGTTTCGGCCAAGCCGGATATTATTGTAAAACTAAAAGACGAATCGAAATGGATGTCACTGAATGACACTTCATTGTTAACATTGCAGGTTCGCTATCCGGACCAATCATTACACCGGTATTATTTTACCAATGATACCTTGCAATTTAATCCGGCAGGACAAGCACCCAATGCAGACAATACAGCTTCGTTGGATTTCAAACCGTATTTCACGGATGATGGCGATTACGAACTGATTGTTACGGGTAAAGACCGAAGTGGAAATAAAGCCGGCAATATTGAATACCGTGTTATCTTCTCGGTAATTAATAAGCCGATGATTTCGAATATGCTCAATTATCCGAATCCGTTTACAACATCTACAGCATTTGTATTTACCATAACCGGTAATGAAGTGCCGCAAAATATCAAAATTGAAATCATGACTATCACCGGTAAAATTGTGAGGGAAATAACGAAAGATGAATTAGGCCCTTTACACATTGGCCGAAATATTACTGAATTTAAATGGGATGGAACAGACCAATACGGACAAAAACTTGGTAATGGAATTTATCTCTATCGTGTGGTTACAAACCTGAATGGCAAATCGCTGGATAAATACAAAGCGGAAGGAGATAATACAGATAAATATTTCAACAAAGGCTATGGTAAAATGTACCTGATGCGATAATTGTTGTAAACTAAATTTTCAAATAAAGGACTGCTTCGGTAGTCCTTTTCTTTTTTCGTAAGTGTTCACCGGCAGGATTGATTATTTTTGCACCGCAAGAATAAAAAATAGTATGGGCAAAATAAGTATCAATATCGCTACAGGCAGTATTCAAAAAGAAGAAATGATAGTCGGCATTGATTTAGGCACAACAAATAGTTTGGTGGCTATCATTCATCCGGATACAAAAAAACCAACCGTATTAAAAGAATATGACGGGCATGCTTTGGTGCCTTCCATAATTTATTTTGATAAAAGCAATCATGCCGTAATTGGAGATGAAGCAAAGAAAAAATTAAAAGAAGAACCGCAGCATACTATTTTTTCAGTCAAAAGACTCATGGGAAAATCTTACCAGGATATAAAAGATTACACCGGGTTTTACACCTATAATGTAATTGATGATAATTCGGATTCACTGGTAAAAGTACAAGTAGGTGAAAAATTTTATTCACCTATTGAGTTGTCTTCCTATATTTTAAATGAACTGAAAAAACGGGCCGAACATATTCTGAAAACACCGGTTACAAAAGCCGTTATTACAGTGCCGGCTTATTTTAATGATGCGCAACGGCAAGCAACAAGAGATGCGGGTAAACTGGCCGGCCTCGATGTATTGCGAGTGGTGAATGAGCCCACAGCCGCCAGCCTGGCCTATGGCATGGGCCTCGATAAAAATGAAACCAAAACCATTGCCGTATATGATCTTGGCGGCGGTACTTTTGATATGTCCATCCTGCGTATTAACGGAGGTATTTTTGAAGTGCTTTCTACTAATGGTGATACCAATTTAGGCGGCGACGATTTTGACAGAGCTATCGTCAATTTTTGGATTCAACAAAATAATTTATCAAAAGAACAAATTGAAAAAGATAAAAAACAATACCAGGCTTTTCGCTTACTCTCAGAAAAAGCAAAAGTGCATTTAAGTAACAACAAAGAATTTACCGGAGAAATTGGCCAACAACAATTCAAGCTTACTAAAAATGAATTTGAAAAATTAATTCAGCCACTGATGCAGCAAACAATGAATTGTTGCCAAAATGCTTTACAAGATGCCAGTTTAACTAAAGAAGATATTGATGAAGTAATTATGGTCGGCGGCTCTACCCGTGTTCCTATTGTGAAAGAAACAGTTTCAAAGTTTTTTGGAAAAACGGTACATGATTCGCTAAACCCTGATGAAGTTGTTGCATTGGGTGCAGCCATTCAAGCCGATATTCTGGCCGGTAATAATAATGAACTATTGTTGTTAGATATTACGCCGCTTTCATTAGGCATAGAAACTATGGGCGGATTGATGGACATGTTGATTCCGAGAAATTCAAAAATTCCTTCCAAGGCGTCCAGGCAATATACTACTCAGAAAGATGGACAATCGGGCATTCGTATTGCTGTTTATCAAGGCGAAAGAGATTTGGTCAAGGATAATCGTAAACTGGCGGAGTTTAATCTAACCGGAATACCCGGAATGCCGGCAGGGTTGCCAAAAATAGAAGTGAGTTTTCTTGTCAATGCTGATGGCATTTTATTGGTTACAGCCAAAGAATTACGCAGTGGCCTAGAGCAATCCATTGAAGTGAAACCACAGTATGGACTTACCGATGAAGAAGTAGAAAAAATGCTTTTGGATTCTGTTACAAATGCAAAAGAAGACATTGCAACCAGGGCATTGGTGGAAGCAAAAACTGAAGCGGCACAAATGATAGATGTAACCCAAAAATTCCTGGAGAAAAATAAAACTGTGCTCACGCAGGAAGAAATTGACAATACAAAAATGGCTATTCAGCAATTAGAAAAAGAAATGACAGAAGGTAACAAAGACCAGATTCACACGGCTATTGAACACCTCAACGAAATTTCAAAACCTTATGCAGAAAGAGTAATGGATGAAGCCATTGGTTCGGCATTGAAAGGAAAATCTATTTAAAGAGTTTGAATTTTCCTGTGTTTGGAATCATAGCAATTGCAATGGCCATAATTAATAAAATTAAATTCAAGTAAGCCCATTTTTTTATGCGGGTTGAATCAAAACTAAATTCAACAACATGCTCGCCGGCCGGAACAGGAACTGAAATAAACGTTTTGAAACCGGTAAAATGTGCTACAGGTTTGTTGTCTATTTTTACTTTCCAGTATTTATAATTGTTTTGCAATAAAGTCAGCCATTTGTATTGATCATTATGAATAGTACATTTTATGAAACCTGCACCAGCTGTTTGTACTTGTAAATGTTGGTTATCGAAATTTGTGGAAGTCATTAACGCTGTATCTTCACTCAGAAAAAGGTAAGATTGTTTTTTAATAAAATGATATAGAGCGGTATCATTTATCATTTGTTGGTTGGTACGTAACTGTACCGGATATTGATCAGGTTCTTTACTCCCAATTTTTTTACTGTAAGATGCTATTAATTGAAATTGTGAATTATTTTTTGGTTGTATGTAGTCGGCATCATTAATAGCAACCAAATCTTGGGTTTGAATTCCTTTAGGAAATTTATCGATGACTTGCTGTACAGCTTTTTTCGACATCATGCCCAATCCTGTATAGGGCAAAACAAACCAGGTAGTGATTACCAGGTTTGCTAATAAAATGAATAATACTTTGGTTTTTGAAAATAGATATTTTTTTAATAGGATGGTTACAATCACCAGTATCATTGACTGGAGTAAAAATAACTCCCAACAACTCGTATCGTCAATTAAATCTTTTAACCCGGTTTTAAAATTGGAAAAGCTGATAGATGATGAAAATAAGATTGAATTCCTTGCACCGAAAATTAAAATAATTGACAACAAGCAAATCTCAATGCACAAATACAATAAAAAGTTTAACGCTTTTTTTGTCCACCTTGGCTTTTCTTCCAACATTTTTTGAATACCAGCACTTCCATAAATAAGTAGAATAACAATTACGAAAAAACTGAATTCCCCGTTAAGCCGTACAAAGCCGAGGTAAGGTAAATAATGCCACGCAAAAATTTTAAAATAACTTCCGGCTGACAGCAAAATAAAAAACACCAAGGGCCATCCAAATCCAATTACTTTTTTCAGAGATGTTGTTTTAAGGATATAACCAATGCCTAACAGGTGGGCAATGCCGATATACATATTTCGCATTGCGATATCTGTATGGAAAGCACCTGATTTATGTACCGGCAATGGGAAAGCTAAAGAAAGATAAGATGGTAGCGTCGTCGGTGTCATTAAGCTTTCCGGCAAAGAAACTTTTGTGCCTCTCGAAATATATTGTAATACTTCTGAATTACTAACTATAACAATAATGGAAAGGATACAACTCAATAAAAGAAAACAACTGTTTACCAGCCAAAAATGTTTCTGATATAAATTTTGTAAATAGCTTTTTCTGAAAAAATAAATTAAGAGAATCGCAAACAAAAAGAAATACGCTGCACCAATAATTAATCCGGGGTGTGTGGAAGCCACAAATAAAAAAACACTTATGGCGCCCAATAAGAAATTGCTGACTATTGCATTTTTATTAATGCGAATGAAATAGAGCAATACAAAAGGGAAAAACCCCGCACCTGTTATCCAGCAGAAATATTGCAAACGGCCGGCTATAAAACCACAACACATATATGTGAGTCCGGTTAAAATGGCTGTATCTTTTTTGAAAAATTCTTTGCAAACTTTATACATACCCAAACCCCCAATCAGGATATAAAACATTTCTTCGAAAGTGATTGTGTATATGTTGTAACCGACAGTAGAGCCAATCAGCCATTGTATGGGATTCCAGAAACCATTATTCATATCGCCGTATTGCGGGTTACCAAAATGTATATATGGGTTCCAAAAAGGTGAAAAACCTGAACGTAAACTTTCGCTGAAAACAAAACGGGTTGGAAGATTTTGGGTAAGTACATCATTTTTTAAATGAAAATAGGGAAGCAGTACCGGCATGTAAGCTACCAGCAAAAACAATATAAAAATTGCAAAAGGGTATTCGTATAAAAATTTCCTTGTCTTTTGCATGCGGTCAATAAATGTAATGTCTTACAAATGTACTATCAGGTTCGGGTTGCATTTTAAATCC
>JAGQWM010000040.1 GCA_020437365.1 Chitinophagaceae bacterium
TTGAGTTTTAAGGCACCTTCGAGGGCAACTGGGAAATTATAGCCACGGCCGAGATATAGAAAATCAGGTGCTCCTTTATATTTCTCCGCTAATTTTTTTACGGATTCACTTTGTTGCAAGGTCCAGGCTACTTTCTCAGGAATTTCATTGAGTTCGGTAAGCAATTGTATAAACCTTTCGGTGGAAATACTTCCTTTCATTTGTGCAATCTTCAAAGCAATCATGGTGAGCACAGTTACCTGTGCTGTGAATGCCTTGGTAGAAGCGACTCCAATTTCAGGACCTGCATGTGTATAAGCACCACCATGACTGAGCCGGGCAATGGAAGAACCTACAACATTTACCACCCCGAGAATGATGGCTCCTTTTTCCTTCGCTTTTTCAATGGCCACCAAAGTATCAGCAGTTTCGCCACTTTGTGAAATAGCAATGATGACATCGCCTTTTTCGATAACAGGATTTCGATACCGGAATTCAGAAGCATATTCTACTTCTACATTGATACGGCAGAGTTCTTCAAAAATATATTCAGCTATCAAACCGGCATGCCAACTGGTACCGCAAGCCACCATTACAATTCGCTTGGCATTGATAATTTGTTCGGCATATTCCTGGATTCCGCTCATGGTGATGGTACCATTGACTGCATCTAATCTTCCCCGCAGGCAATCGTAAATAGTTTGAGGTTGCTCGAAAATTTCTTTCAACATGAAATGTTCATAACCGCCTTTTTCGATAGCGGCTAATTCGATATCGAGTTTTTGAACGTAAGGTGTTATTTTTTCATTTCCCAGGTTTTTTAAAATCAATTCATCGGGTTTGATGATGGCCAGTTCGTAATCATTTACATACACAACTTCTTTGGTGTATTCGAGCATTGGCGAGGCATCGGAACCGAGAAAATGTTCGCCTTTGCCAATGCCAATGACCAAAGGGCTTCCTTTGCGTGCAGCAATGATAGTGTCAGGATTTTCTTCATCCAATAATAATATGACATAAGCACCACTCACTCTTTTCAATGCTATGCGAACGGCTTCTTCGAGTGAACATTCATTTTTATTTTTAATTTCTTCAATAAAATTCAATAAGACTTCTGTATCGGTATCGCTGGTGAAAGTATATCCTTTGCTGAGTAAATCTTTGTTGAGTTGGGCATAATTTTCAATAATGCCGTTATGTATCATCGCCAATTGGCCGCTGACCGAACGATGTGGATGTGCATTGACGTCATTGGGTTCACCATGTGTGGCCCAACGAGTATGGCCGATGCCAACATTGGCATGCAAATCCTGTCCGACAATGACTTCTTCAAGATGAGCTACTTTTCCTTTTTTCTTATAGATTTTAAGACCGGTACTATTTTGCAAAGCCACACCGGTGCTGTCATAACCACGGTATTCTAATCTTTTCAAACCTTTTATAATGATGGGATAGGCTTCTCTTGGCCCGGTATATCCAACAATTCCGCACATAAAATTTTAGTTTTAGCTTTTTTTCAAATGTAATATCAGATTTTGCTTCGGCAAAGGTAACTATTTCGGCAAAGCCTTTTGCCATTCACTAAAACAGAAAAAACCGTATTAAAATTGTCTTTTTCTATAATAAAACACCTTTCAATAGTAAAAATGCCGTACCGAAATAAATTAATAACCCGGTAACGTCAACCAGGGTTGCAATAAATGGGGTAGAAGAAGCAGCCGGATCGGCACCCAGTTTTTTTAATAATAATGGTAACATAGAACCCATGATGGTGCCCCAAACAACAACACCAACGATTGCCGTACCGATGGCAAAAGCAATCCTGATATAATGCTCTCCAAAAACATCGAGTGTCAAATGCCCAGTAAGAACAATAAGAAAGCCAACAAAACCAAGCGTTATGCCCATCAGCAAACCTGATTTTATCTCCCTGCGGGCAATGCGCCACCAATCCATCACGGTGATTTCGCCCAGCGCCAATGCCTGTATTATTAATGCGGCAGCCTGCGAACCGCTATTGCCACCACTGGAAATAATGAGCGGTATAAAAGTGGATAAAACCAATACCTGTTCCAATGTTTTTTGAAAATTCGACATGGCCGCAATGGTTAAAGTCTCTCCGATAAATAAGATCAATAGCCAGATGATTCTTTTTTTGTACAACCGAAAAATGGGCACATCGAGATAGGGTTCTTCCAGTGCGGACGAACCACCCATTTTTTGCATGTCTTCACTGAATTCTTCAGAAGCCACCCAGAGGACATCGTCAATCGTAACAATGCCCAGCAGTTGGTTGGTATTGCTAATAACGGGTAAGGCTACACGATTATTCATTTTAAAAATTTCAGCTGCCGATTCCTG
Organism: Chitinophagaceae bacterium; assembly: GCA_020437365.1. GTDB lineage: Bacteria > Bacteroidota > Bacteroidia > Chitinophagales > Chitinophagaceae > JJ008. The sequence goes on from JAGQWM010000040.1 coordinate 2,341, forward strand.
GTCGTCTTCGGGATGAAGGGAAATAAAACGGTCGTCCATCAGTTCAGACACATTTTTATCAGGTGCATTCAAAATAAAATCACTGATGCGGATGTCATCTAATAATTCGCCAAGTTCGTTTATCACATAAATGACGTTGATGGTTTCACTGTCTTTTCCATATTTGCGAATGGTAGCAAAAACTTCTTCAATGGTATTCCAGGGATAAACATAGACATAATCCGGCGTCATCAACCGGCCGATACTATATTCAGGATAACCCAAAAGTGATAAAGTAATTTTTCTTTCATCGACATCGAGGAGTTTTATTAATTCCCTTACTACATTGCTTGGCAGCTCTTCCAGGAAATCGGTCCGGTCATCTGCCGGCAATTCGTTGAGTAAATTAGCCGTGGTATTGGCGGGCAACTCCTGGATAATTCTTTTTTGTTCGGCCAGGTCAAGGATTTTAAAAACACTGACCGCCCGATGCACCGACATATTGGCGATAATCTGGCTATCGTACTCCGGGAATTCAGACACCAGTTCGGCAACAGCACTGATATTTTGATCATCCAGAAATTTTTTGATGGCCAGTTTATCTTCCGTCTGGATGATGGCTTCAAATTGTTCCTGCAGGCTTATATCTTCAAATTCGGTTGACATTTGCCAAAAATACGAAGTATGTAGTTGGAGAAAAGGATTCTGTACATTTGAAATGAAAAAAAGGCTTCACGAAATACAATTGTTATGATTCTTCCTTCTTTATATATTCATTCCACTCGTTTGATGGACCGTGGTGTTTTCACGGAAAAGGATATTGAACCCAACCGGCTGATAGAAGTGGCGCCGGTGATTGTGATGAGTGCTGAAGAAAAAAAACTCCTCGACCAAACGGCCTTGCATGATTACATTTTTGAATGGGGCGAAGACGATACACAATGTTGCATGGCGATGGGATATGTGCCGGTGTACAATCATTCCTACCACAGCAATTGTGAATACATTATGGATTACCAAAACCGGCAAATCAGTATCAAAACGGTAAGAAAAATAAATGCAGGTGAAGAATTGTTTATCAATTATAATGGCGATTGGAATGATGAATCACCACTCTGGTTTGATGCGCAATAAAATTTCTATTGAATTTTATTTTTAATTTCCTGCAATTTTAATAATGCTTCTACTGGCGTCAACCGGTTGATGTCGATGCCTTCCAGTAATTTTCTGATGTCTTCAAATGTTTCGGTATGTGCATCGAAGATGGAAAATTGCAATTCAGTGGTGGCTTTCGATTTGATTTTATCGGCAAGATTGGCCGACTTCCCATTTTCATGAATGGATTCTAAATGTTGCAACATATCATCTGCTTTTTGAATCAGTGCTGCAGGCATGCCGGCCATTTTGGCTACATGAATACCGAAGCTGTGTGTGCTACCACCTTTGGCCAGTTTGCGTAAAAAAATAATTTTGTTGCCGGCTTCTTTATTGGTAATGTGATAATTTTTTATTCTTGAAAATTTTTCTTCCAGTTCGTTAAGTTCATGATAATGTGTGGCAAATAATGTTTTGGGTTGCTGTGGCGATTGGTGTAAATATTCAGCAATACTCCAGGCTATGGAAATACCATCGTACGTGGAAGTACCACGGCCGATTTCATCGAGCAGTACCAAACTTCGTTCGGTTATATTGTTAATGATAGATGCCGTTTCATTCATTTCTACCATAAAAGTAGATTCGCCGCCACTTAAATTATCGGAAGCGCCGACTCTTGTAAAAATTTTATTGGTTAATGCAATCTCCGCTTTTTCTGCAGGCACGAAAGAACCGATATGCGCCATGAGTGTAATGAGAGCAGTCTGTCGGAGTAAGGCCGATTTACCACTCATATTCGGCCCGGTGAGGATGATAATTTGCTGGTCGGTTTTATTGAGCAAAACATCATTGCTGATATACGGCTCTCCGGCGGGTAAATTTCTTTCGATTACCGGATGCCTGCCATCTTTTATTTGCAGTTCATCACCATTGTGGAGTACTGGTTTTTTATATTGATAATGAATGGCATTTTGGGCAAATGCACAAAGGCAATCCAGGATGGCCAGCATATTTCCATTGGTTTGCATCGGTGCCAGGTATTCGTATAATTCAGTGAGTAAGGATTCGAAAATTTCTGCTTCCAGTTGTATAATTTTCTCTTCGGCACCGGTTATTTTTTCTTCATATTCTTTGAGTTCGGCGGTAATATATCTTTCGGCATTGGTCAAAGTTTGTTTGCGAATCCAGGAAGTAGGCACTTTGTTTTTATGAGCATGGGTTACTTCGAGATAATAACCAAACACATTATTGAAACCAACTTTTAAGGAACTGATGCCGGTTTGGGCAGCTTCTTTTTGTTGCAGTACCGTCAAATGTTTTTTGCCATTGACAGAAATATCTCGAAGCTCATCCAGCGTCGAATGAACACCTTTTTGAATCATATCGCCTTTATGGACAATGGCCGGTGGGTTTTCTACCAGTACCTGCATAATTTTTTCGGCGATATACGGACAGGGGTTGATGGCGTCGCCCAATCTTTTTAAATAAGGTTGCTCAGATTTTTCGCACATCGTTTTGATGGTAGCGGCTTGTTGCAATCCTTTCGCCAATTGCAAAACTTCTCTCGGGTTAATTTTTTTCAACGGAATTTTGGAAACCAATCTTTCAATATCACCACATTGTTTCAGGTGTTGAATAAAATCATTGCGCAAGGCCGTTTCTTTTATTACATACGCTACGGTTTCGAGCCTTTCATTTATTTGTTGCAGGTTTTTCAGTGGGAAAATAATCCAGCGTTTCAACAAACGGGCACCCATAGGCGAAACAGTGCTGTCCAATACGTCGAGTAAAGTATGTTGACCTTGTATTAATTCTAAATTGCGAATAGTGAATTTATCCATCCATAAAAAATCATCTCTGCCAATCGGTTGTAAAGATGTAATATGTTGCAGGTTCGGATGTTCTATTTCTTTCAGGTATTGTAAAATAGCGCCGGCTGCGATGATGCCGTTTTGCATTTGTTCAACACCAAATCCTTTGAGTGAATGTGTTTGAAATTGTTTGCGCAAACTCTCTTCAGCAAAGTTGTAATCAAACACCCATTCGTCGAGTGTATAAGTGTAAATTTTGCCGGAGAAATATTCTTTAAACTTTTTTTGTTGATGCCGTTGAAAAACAATTTCTGCCGGTTGAAAACTTTGCAATAATTTATCGGCATACTCTCTGTCGCCTTCGGCAATAAAAAATTCACCGGTGGAAATGTCTAAAAATGCCAATCCAAATTGTTCCTGTTGACTAAAATGAATGGCCGCCAAAAAATTATTGCTGCGATGCTCTAACATTTTGTCGTGTACAGCAGTACCGGGTGTTACCATATCCGTTACACCTCTTTTCACTATACCTTTGGCCTGTTTGGGATCTTCCAATTGGTCGCAAATAGCAACGCGGTGCCCGGCTTTGACGAGTTTATGTAAATACGTATCGAGGGCATGATGCGGAAATCCGGCCAATTCGGAAGCAGCAGCGGCACCATTATTTCTTTTGGTGAGTGTAATACCGAGAATTCCGGCTGCTAAAATAGCATCCTGCCCGAAGGTTTCATAAAAATCTCCGACCCGAAACAACAAAATAGCATCGGGATATTTTTGTTTGATAGCCCGGTGCTGTTGCATCATGGGCGTTGAAGATTTTTTTGCTTTGGCCATTGCAGCAAAAGTAAGGAAGTGTGAAGGTTAGCCCTTTTATTTTACAGCCAATTTTTTCAGGAAAATAACAAGACGTTCTGTTTTTGCTTTTTCCTGCTTTTTCACAATCGTTTCAAGGCCTACCTTTGCGCCATGCGCAAACTCAGTATGGAGGAATTGGACAGGAAAACAGTCGCTGAATTCAAACAGTCGGAAAAAATGCCCATCATCATTGTGTTGGAAAATATACGAAGTGCTTATAATGTAGGCAGTGTTTTCCGTACGGCAGATGCTTTTTTAATTGAGGCTATTTTTATCGTGGGTTATACCGCCCAACCGCCCCATAAGGAAATTAAAAAAACGGCCCTTGGCGCCGAAGAAACAGTGCGATGGCAATATTTTAAAACGACAAAAGAAGCGATAGAGGCTTTACGCAATGAATCCTATACCATTTTCGCTGCCGAACAAGCTGAAGGCAGTCTTCAACTGAACGATATAAATGTGGATGCAGACAAAAAAATAACTGTTGTATTTGGCAATGAAGTGACAGGTGTGGAACAATCTACAATCAATGCAGTAGATGGTTGTTTGGAAATTCCTCAACTGGGAATGAAACATTCACTGAACATCGCTACTGCAGCCGGCGTGGTTTTATGGGAATTGGTGCGAGGAAGAATTGTTAGTGGTTCTTAGTTACTGGTTGTGCCGTAGGCATCCTCCGAAGGAGTCATTTGACCTATGAGACTTGTACCTTGTTACTTGTCACTTGTTACTTGTAACTTGTTGCTTGTTGCTTGTAACTTGTCACTTGTTACCTGTATCTTGTTGCTTGTTCCTTGTTACCAGTAATTTGGCATTTTGATTGGAAGGATTAAAAATTTGGTTCAACTATACAGATGAAAAGAGAAGCCTACAAGAAAAATTATAATGAAGACGAACGCCTGTACAAAATGATTACAAAACTGAGGAATTCACTATGAATAAAGTAAAGGACTATTTAAGCCTCATCAAATTTTCACATACCATTTTTGCTATGCCATTTGCCATGATTGGTTTTTTTATTGGCGTAATGCAATGGGAAAATAGTACTTCTTCCGCTTTACATAAAGTTGAAAATTTTTTCCGTCACCGTTCCCTGACTTTTGTCTATATTATTTTATGTATGATTTTTGCACGCAGTGCGGCAATGGCATTCAATCGTTATCTTGATCGGCATATTGATGCCAAAAATCCAAGAACTGCAGTGCGGGAAATTCCCAAAGGCATTATAACGCCGGGGCAGGCTTTGGGTTTTACAATAATGGCTTGTGTATTATTTGTGGTAACTTGTTTTTTTATCAATCGTATTTGTTTTTATTTATCACCTATAGCATTGTTAGTTGTTTTAGGATATAGTTACACCAAACGTTTTACGGCACTTTGTCACCTGATATTGGGATTGGGTTTATCGCTGGCGCCCATTGGTGCTTATCTGGCTGTTACCGGATCATTTTCTTTATTGCCGGTACTGTTTTCTGTTGCCGTTATTTTCTGGGTCAGTGGATTCGATATTATTTATGCATTGCAGGATGAAGCATTTGATAAATCGCAGGAACTTTATTCTATTCCTGCCTGGTTGGGTAAAGCCAAAGGCTTGCAGGCATCTATAATCTTTCATGCTTGTAGTGCTGCTGCAGTTGTCATAGCAGGATTGATGGGTGGTTTTGGCATTTTCTATTGGATTGGAGTTGCCATTTTTACGGGAATGTTGATTTACCAACATACAATCGTGAAATTGCATGATTTAAAAAAAGTAAACCTGGCTTTTATGACAGCCAATGGCATTGCTTCCATTGTTTTTGCCATCTTTGTCATAGCGGATTTAATCATTCATTAAATATTTTTTTTGGCAAGAATTATCGCTATAGATTACGGAAAAAAAAGAACCGGCATTGCCGTTACAGATCCTATGCAAATAATTGCAACAGGATTAACAACAGTAGCCACTACCGACAGCCTGGTTTTTTTGGAAAAATACATGGCAGTGGAATCAGTCGAACGTATTCTCATCGGTTGGCCACTCAATTGGGATGAATCTGAAACAGATGCAACACCACTCGTCAAAAAATTTATTCAGGCATTGCAAAAAAAATTTCCACAAATTCCAATTACAAAAATCGATGAACGTTTTTCTTCAAAGATGGCCAAAGATGCCATGCTGGCAATGGGCATGAAAAAAAAGCAAAGAAGAAAGAAAGCGTTGGTGGATGAAATAGCCGCCACCATCTTGCTGCAGGAATATTTAAAAACAATACATTGATCGCAGTTGTTTATTTGCTTACGGCGAACTAATTTTGCATTTTATTTTTATCATTTAAAAAAAAGTATTTTGATTTATCCGATTGTTGCTTACGGTAATCCGGTTTTGAGAAAAGTAGCAGCGCCTGTTTCGAAAGATTTTCCGGAATTGGGGAAGCTGATAGAAGATATGTGGGAAACGATGTATGCCAGCAATGGTGTAGGTTTGGCTGCGCCACAAATTGATAAATCCATTCGATTGTTTGTCATTGATACGGCACAGATGTTTGCCAATATGGAAGATGATGAAATGGCAAATTATCCGGACAATCCCGGCGAGAAACTGGTTTTCATCAATGCGCAAATACAATCTCTGAATGGCGATGCATGGTTATATAATGAAGGCTGTTTGAGTTTGCCGAAAATCAGGGAAGATATTTCCAGGGAAAAATCGGTTACCATGGAATTTATGAATGAAAATTTCGAAACGCAAACAAAAACTTTTACTGGATTAACCGCCAGGGTGATTCTGCATGAATACGATCATATTGAAGGCAAACTTTTCATTGACCATATTTCCGCATTCAAAAGAAAACTGATGCGGGGCAAACTCAATGATATTTCCAAAGGGAAAATTGATGTCGATTATAAAATGTCTTTTCCGGGATAATTAGATTTTAGTGATTTGCTCACCATATTTTCTCCATTTTTCAATAACATTTTGCATATCTAACGGTAAGGGAGCTTCGAAATTCATTGCCTTTCCTGAAACGGGATGAATGAAGCCCAAGGTTTTGGCATGTAAAGCTTGTCGTGGGCAAATAGAAAAGCAGTTTTCTACAAATTGTTTGTATTTCGCATACACAGTGCCTTTCATTATTTTATCGCCACCATAAAAATCGTCATTGAATAATGGATGGCCTTTCCATTTCATGTGTACTCTTATCTGGTGCGTTCGGCCGGTTTCCAAAATACATTGCACTAAGGTTACATAACCGAATCGTTCCAGCACTTTGTAATGTGTCGTAGCTTCTTTGCCATAATCACCTTCGGGATAGGCTTCAAAAAGTTTTCTGAATCTTTTATGCCGGCCAATATTGGCGACAATGGTTCCTTCATTTTCTTCTACATCGCCCCAAACCAAGGCTTCGTATTTTCTGTTGATGGTGTGATTAAAAAACTGTTTAGCCAAATGCCGCATGGCAGTGTCTGTTTTGGCAATGAGCAATAAGCCGCTTGTATTTTTATCAATTCGATGTACCAGGCCAAATCTTGGCAGTGTTTCTTCATCCAGCGCCGGATTTTTTTGTTGAAGGTACCAGGCCACACCATTCAGCAAAGTACCGCTATAGTTTCCGTTGCCGGGATGCACCACCATGCCGGCGGGTTTATTGATGACCATAAGTGCCTCGTCTTCGTACACAATGTCGAGAGCTATTTGTTCGGGTTGAACCGTAGTTTGTTCCGGATTCAAATCCGAATAAATAACAATTTGATCTTTCGGCCTGATTTTATAATTGGATTTTACAGGCTGTTCATTTACCAATACCATTTCGGCAGCTATGGCTTTTTGAATTTTATTGCGGGTAGCATGTTCAATACGCTGCATTAAAAATTTATCGATGCGAACAGCTTGTTGCCCCACATCTACGGTGAAGCTAAATTTTTCATACAGTTCATCGTTGTTCTCTGTCATTGTATTGTCAAACCCTGTTTCCATACTTTGGCAAAGTTAATGGTTGCACAATTGTTGTTAGCTTTGTGGGGTGTTATGGAAAAGCAGCATGTCATATTCAGAGATCTTGGTAATATGGAATACGAAGCAGCCTGGATGTACCAGGAAAAATTATTGCAGCAAAATGTAAAAATAAAATCTGCGTTTTATCAGGAAGGCAAAAATATATCGCCTGAAGTTTTTCCCACCGATCATTATTTATTGTTTGTTGAGCATCCACCTGTTTTCACCTTGGGTAAAAGTGGTAAAAAAGAGCATGTCTTGCTCAATGAAAATGAATTGAAAGAAAAGAACATTCAGTTTTTCAATACCAACCGCGGCGGCGATATTACTTTTCATGGCAAAGATCAATTAGTCGGTTATCCTATTCTTGACCTTGAAAAATACGATACGGATATTGGTCATTATTTACGTAATATTGAAGAAGTCATCATTCTTACATTGCAGGAATATGGTTTGCATGGCGAACGGTCGAAGGGCGAAACCGGTGTTTGGTTAGATGCTGCCATTCCCGGTAAGGAAAGAAAAATTTGTGCTATCGGAGTTCGCTGTAGCCGATGGATTACCATGCACGGTTTTGCTTTGAATGTCAACACAGATTTATCGTATTTTAATCATATTATTCCTTGTGGCATTGCCAACAAGCAAGTAACCTCTTTGGAAAAAGAACTCAAACAAAAAATTTCAGTTGAGGAAGTAAAAGAAAAAGTGAAACGGAATTTTGAAAAAGTATTCAATGCGCAATTAGTATCAGAAGTCTTTTTCTAAGTAAAATTTATTTTTTTCAACCAGTTTTTCATCATTATATAATTCGAAATGAAACCATCCGGCGTGAAAGAAATTGGCTTTGTCGAGTGTAAAATTTTGTTCTTTGATGTCTTTTAATTCGAATAAAAAATTGTCGGCAGCATCATAAAATTTAATGACGTATTTCTTCGGTTTTTCATCTTTGGGTAAATCTATTTTTACATTCCCATCGCGGAAAGTAAAAACATACAGTGACGGAATATAGCCCGGCGGCATATTTTTTGGGGTAATGGATTTGGGCGAAGTCGTGGAATCGGTTGAAGGAAATTTACCAAGATTGACAATAAACGGATTTAATTTTTTCATAGAATCAGTAACCGCCTTCATATTTTTTACCGCAAAAGTATCAGGCCTTTTAGAAAGGCTGAATTGATATAACCCTTTTTCCTGCAAAATATATAGCCGGTAAAACATTTTTGTAGTTGGTGCTGTCATATCTGCAAAACCATTTTGTGGCAAAGCAGGGTCGAGGACGGTCAGAATGGTTTTGAACCCATGTGTGCTGTCGTAAGATCGTTGCACACTTATTTGTTTTACATTGGCTAATGTATTTGTCCAACTGATGATAATCCGGTCTTTGCCAATGAGGTTGGCAGAAAAATTCGGTAGCGTATCCTGTGCCCGGGAAATTTTGCAACAGCAGCATATAAAGCTTATGAAGAAGAAAATCTTTTTTGTCATTTATTAAATTGGCATGAATTGTCAATGATTTTCAAAGATAAGGCAGCCGGTTTAAATTTTTAAAAGATTAACGTTCCTTTACTCAGCGAACGGTTACCTTGTAAGCCACCACTGTGAATCATCAAAATTTTATATCCAGGCAAAAAATAATTTTTCTTCACCAAGTCCATTATTGCAAAAGCTAATTTTCCGGTATAAACAAAATCAGTAGGAATAGCTGTTTCTTTATAAAAATCATTCATAAAATCAATGAGTTCGGGTTTTTGTTTTGCATAACCGCCAAAATGATAATCATGCACCACTGATATTGAATGGAATTTATTTTTGGCAATGGATAAAATATCTTTTTCCAAGTTGGTATAATTTTTCAGCACACTGACTGCCACCAAATGTTGCGAAGGTAGGATGGCTTGCAGCAGGCCGGCAGCCATGGTTCCGGTGCCGGCAGCACAAACAATATGGGTATAATCTTTTTTGGAACTATAGGATAAAATGGAAGCTGCACCGGCTGCACCTTTTTCACCATATCCGCCTTCAGGTATTACATATATTTCTTCCTGATGAATCGCTGTGGGAATTATTTTTTGCCGGTAATTTTCCCTGTCAAAAAAAAATAATTGCATACCCAATTTTCGGGCTTCCTGTAATGTACCGGATTCAAATTTTTTTGTTTCACCTCTGATTAAACCAATACTATTCAAACCTACTAATCGGGCTGCAGCAGCTGTTGCCAATATATGATTGGACCAGGCACCACCGAAGCTGAGTAAAGTTTTTTTGCTTTCATGTTTTGCTTCTTCGAGATAGTATTTTAATTTAAACCATTTATTGCCAGAAATTACCGGATGAATTGTATCTAACCGCAAAATATCCAATGTGATATTTTTTTCTTGAAGAATCGGCAAATTGATTGTATCAGTAGAAATATTTTTATATTGAATGTCTTGCATAAATTGAATGAAGTGTGGACGAAATTACTTTAATTTGTGCCCGATTAAAATGTAATAAAAAAAATAGGAATTGAGGTAAGTAAAATCTTGTGATTCAAAAATAATTAAAGGCAAATTCTCTACATAAAATCATTTAAAATACATACATGAAACCAACCTTAGTCATTTTAGCTGCCGGCATGGCTTCTCGTTATGGCAGTATGAAACAAGTGGAAAGTTTTGGCCCTGCCGGAGAAACCATTATGGATTATTCCATTTTCGATGCGATGCGATCAGGATTTGGCAAAGTTGTTTTTATCATTCGCCGGGCTTTTGAAGATGATTTTAAAAAAGTATTTGCTGAAAAGTTGAAAAACAGGATTCCCATTGAATTTGTTTTTCAGGAACCCGAAATTTTTGCCAATGGATTTGAAGGCAATCCGGAACGAACCAAACCTTGGGGCACGGCTCATGCAGTGTTGTGTGCAAAGGAAGTAGTGAACGAACCCTTTGCCGTTATTAATGCCGACGATTTTTACGGTTATCAGTCATTTAAAAATGCGGTTACTTTTTTGAAAGTCGGTTGTACGCCGGAGAATTATGCCATCATTGGGTATGATTTAATTAAAACATTATCGGCACATGGCACAGTCAATCGGGGTGTTTGTGCATTGAATAATCGTCGCAAATTAATTTCTGTTACAGAGCGTTTAAATATTTCGCAGCAAGGTGATACTATTGTTTGTGATGATGGGCAGGAGCCAAAAACATTACCGGAGCATACAAAAGTCTCCATGAATTTCTGGTGTTTTCATCCTTCATTTTTTGAGCATACGGAAAAAATGTTTCATCAATTTTTAAAAGCGGAAGGCAAAGCATTAAAATCAGAATTTTTTATTCCGATTGTGGCTGATCAGTTTATCAGGGAAATAGGAAAAATAGAAGTCATTGGCACTTCTTCCAAATGGTTTGGTGTTACCTATAAAGAAGATGCACCTTTTGTACAGGAATCTATCCAGGTATTAATCAATCACGGTGAATACCCGGCCGGTTTATGGCAATAAAAAAAGCTGCTCCTTTTGGAACAGCCTTTTGTATGGATAGTTTTTCAAATTAGCCTGCTTTGACCATAAATACAAAGTCCTGTATTTTTTTAACCTGGTCTTTTCTGTCCATTCCTTTTACAGAAGAATTTTTAGTAAGCTTCACTTTTTTATAAGTGGTATCTTGTTTCAGGTCTTCAATGGCCGAATAAATATATTTGGATTGAATGGCGAAAGCCACACCTTCCGCTTCCATTTCTTTGGTACTGATGATACCCACAATTTCACCCAAGTGATTAAAAACCGGGCCACCGCTATTGCCACGGTTGGCAGCAATGCCTAATTGACAACTTAATGTATCACCATTAAAACCTGTTTTGGCACTCAGGTAGCCTTCGCTATACACAATTTCATTTCTCGGATAACCCAAGGTGTAAATGGGTTCAGCCACGTCTGCTTCAGTTTTGCGAATGCCATAGGGTAGATTGGGCATGGATTTAAATGAAGAATCGTCAATCTTCAGAATAGCCAAATCTTTATCCGGAAAAACTTTAGCAACGACGGCATTGTATTGTTCACCTTTATTATTGATGACAACGATATTAGTCGAATTGCGAATAATATGTGCATTGGTAATCAAATAACCATTCCTGTCGATCAGGAAACCCGAACCACCGGCTTTGAATGGATAATTGGGTTTGGCAAATTTGGTTTTCAGTTTATTCACTTCATTGCCCTGTACATTTTGTTTTTCTTTCAGGTGTTGAATGTCGCGGCTTAACGAAGTCAGTTGCGAATGATCTGATTTTGGTGAAATGGTATTGACCAAAGCAAAAACACCGATGGTCGTTACGCCGGCAATGACGGCAGCAATGGCAGCCACTCTTTTATAGCGATGAAAAAGATAAACCAGTTTTCCTTTTTTCTGCCCGTTTTCAATTTTGCCCTGGGCTACTAAAGTATTGTGAATTTTTTGTAAAGTGGTACGGAGTTTATTTCTTTCGCCGTATCGTTTCATGCGTTGCAGCAATAAAGTATGTTCCACCACCATTTGATCGATCTCCGCATTTGACTTTCGAAGGATTTCGAAAGCCTGCTTTTCTTCGGGGTTCATTTCGTTATTGATATAACGTTCGATGGTCTCTATAATATTGATTTCATTCATCACCGTTTCCGTTTTTATAATGACTAAAGAATATTTTTTTCAATCTCACAAGGCATTTATACTTCTGTGTTTTGGCGTTGTTGGCATTGGTATAACCAAACTGCCTAGCGATGATGTCCATGTTTTGTTGTTGAAAATAAAATGCTTCCAACAGGCTTTTACAGGGTTCGCCCAATTTGACCAATGCTTTTTTCATCAATTCAAATTCGGCGTTCACTTTTTCATGGTCATCCATCTCGGTTGCTACGGGAACAGTTTCTTCCATTCCTTCCGGCGAAGCCATAAACCTGCCTTGTTGTTGTAGCCGTTTGAGCCATAATCTTCTGGCCACGGCGTAGAGGTAGGTTTTAATCTTACAATTCAGTTCCAGTTGGCCGTTTTTCAATTTTTCGTAAAGAATGATAACGGATTCCTGAAATATATCCTTGGCATCGTCGGCACTGCCATTGTTATTGATTACCAGCGAGTGAATGGATTTGTAATTCTGCTGATAAACGGTTTCAATGGCTTTTTTATCATTTTTTGCAAACCTCTTTAAAAGTAATTGCTCGTCTAACTGTTCTTTCACATTCCGTTATTTAATACTGAAATTTAAAAATAGTAACCCTGCCCGACATCAAAAAATATATATCAATGCGTTCAGGCGGGCCTGCCCGACATCAAAAAATATAAATCAATACGTTTAGGCGGGCCTACCCGACATCAAAAAATATTAATCAACACATTCTGGCGTGCCCATCCGACATCAAAAAATAAATATTTAAAGAGTTTACGGACAATTTTCCGCTTTAAATCAAGGAATTATTAATAAATGGCCGATTGATTTTTAAAAAAAAACTTTAAAATCAGGGTTACCTTTTTTAAATCAGGGAATAAAGACCTAAATAACCTAAACAATTTTTAAAAATTACAACAAATGAAGAAGTTTTTTGCAATTGCATTCATCGCAGCTACAATGGTAGCTTGTAACAACAGCTCTGACAAGAAAGAAACTACTGACGATTCTACTAAAGTAGAAACTCCGGCTCAGGATCAGGATACTACTATGGCTCCTGCTACTACTGATACTACTACAGCTCCTGCTGCAGAAGATACAACCGGCGGTATGTAAGATATTCAGGCAAGCAAAATTTGAAGGCTTTTCCGCAAGGAAAGGTCTTTTTTTTGCCTTTATACCAAAAAAGAATCGGCTACCACTATTTTACGGCTACCTTTGCCGCCTTATTAAAAAAATCTCACCTTGAATAATTTTGAAGCATTGGGCATTTCCAAAAACCTCGTCACTGCGATTGAGGCATTGGGTTTTACCCAACCAACACCAATACAGGAAAAAGCTATTCCCATTTTATTGAGTGGCACCAAAGATTTTATCGGGCTGGCGCAAACCGGCACCGGCAAAACTGCAGCTTTTGGTTTGCCTTTATTGCAACTCATCAACGGAAAAGCAAAAGACCCACAGGCATTAATCATTTGTCCTACGAGAGAACTTTGCCTGCAGATAACGAAAGACCTGGCCAATTTTACCGGCAAGCAAGACCCGATGTCCATTACAGCCGTATATGGCGGTGCATCTATTTCTACACAAATCCGTAGCCTGAAAAAAGGAACGCAGATAGTAGTGGCCACGCCGGGCCGCCTGATCGACCTGATAGAAAGAAAAGCCATTCAGCTTGGCAAAATCAATTACGTGGTGCTCGATGAAGCCGATGAAATGCTGAACATGGGTTTCAAAAACGACATTGAATTTATTTTAAAAAATACGCCCAACCGGCAAAGTACCTGGTTGTTCAGTGCCACTATGCCACCCGAAATCAGGAAGGTGAGCAAAATGTATATGAATAATCCCGAGGAAATAACCATCGGTAAAACCAATATGGCTGCCGCCAATATTGACCATCAATATTACATGACACAGCACCACAACCGATATGAAGTGCTGAAGAGAATCATCGATTTCAACCCGGGTATTTATGGTATTGTATTCGCCAGAACGAAAGCCGATACGCAAAAAATAGCCGAACAATTGACAAGAGAAGGATATGATATTGATGCCATACATGGCGACCTTACGCAGCAACAAAGAGATAAAGTCATGGGGCTTTTTCGTGATAAAAGTATTCAACTATTAATTGCTACGGACGTAGCGGCAAGAGGAATTGACGTAACAGGCATTACGCATGTCATTAATTATGAATTGCCCGACGATGTGGAAGTTTATACACACCGAAGTGGAAGAACAGGCCGTGCCGGCAAAAGCGGTGTAGCTGTTTCCATCGTAACCCCACGAGAATTGTACCGGCTGAAGCAAATTGAAAAAATCATTAAAACCAGTCCGCACCGGATGGATATTCCTTCGGGAAAAGACGTTTGCCGCAAACAGTTTTTTCATTTTATAGATAAAATGCTCAATGCCGATATCAGCAATGGTGAATATGAAACCTACCTACCTGTATTGAAAGAAAGATTTGCCGGCGTTGATAAAGAAGAAATATTACAACGAGTAGCGGCGTTGGAATTTGACCGTTTTTTACAGTATTATGCCAATGCTGCCGACCTGAACATCCGAAAAGAAAAAGAGAAAGACGGAAAAACCCGGCGGGCAGAAAAATTTGAAAAAAATAAATCCGGCGGCCAACAAGGTTACCAACGGTTATTTGTCAACTTGGGTACCAAAGATGGTTTTTACAAAGCCAGTTTTTTACAATTCATTCTCGACATGAGTGATTTGAAAAAAGATGTATTGGGCCGCATTGATATGAAAGAAATGAATAGCTGGATCGAAATAGAAAGAACAGCCGGTAAAAAAATGATCGATGCCATTGACGGTAAAAAATACCGCGGCAGAAAAATAAGAATGAATGATGCCGAAACGGGCGGTAAAAAGAAGAAGAAAAAAAAAGCTAATTGACGAACATTTTTTTCTTCACGTCAATGTCTTTCGAAGAAGTTGTTGACGGAGTGCATTTGGTTTACTTTTAAAATGAATTTCAATTTTTTGTTGAGTAAATTTTTGTGCTTTCAGCTATTATAGCGGTGCGTGGTGACACGCAACGTGGCTGAGACCTTTTAACTAGAGGAGTTCAAACGGAGAAGGAATTTTTAAAGCAGGTGGGAAAAAGGACAGTGAAGAACTTTAAAGCAGCGGGTACGTTATTGGGATATGTAGATGCAGGAATGTCAATAAGGGATGCATGGAATAATCCAACAGCAGGTAATATCACAAAAGCTATACTTAAAACTGGTTTAGCACTGTTTAAAACGAATCCAGTGATAGGGTTCGTAAGTGCTATTGCTGATATTACTGGATTTACAGATTTATTGTTTGATTGGTAAATTGGTAAAGAATGGCAACTCTTAGATTTATTGCATATTTGTTTTATAGGTATTATTCAACAGGGCCAAGAAAAGAAATAGCCTATTTGAGTAGCATGCTAGCGATGTGTTTACTTTTTTATATACATCTTTTTCAAGTGTTGATATTAGTTGATAGTACTAGTATAATACCAACGGGAAGCAAATCTGAAATTAGTACATGGGTCAAACTGGCATTATTCTTACTTCCTATTTATTTATTGTTCCGATGGCTTATTAAGGAGTCTGACTTAAAAGCATTGATATATGATAAAGAGAAGTTAAGAAAAGGCAATATTTGGTTAGTGATTTACATTATTATTTCTGTTACATTGTTAGTACTATTAATTCTGTATAAAAAAGGTAAATTATAACTGCTATACAGCTTACATATCCTTTCAAAAACAATAAAAAAATAAAATTTTTTAACTTAGAAAATAAAATTGAATTATAAAAAGCTCTTTCCGCCTTACGGAGATGATCCACAAGACCAAAAAATGATACAAGAAGGCTTTAGGTACTATGATAATAATAAACACAATCTTCCTGAAGATGATGATTAAGATGCTCAAATTGTTTTCGATATTTACTTTATCAATTACTAGTTGTACGCTTTTCCCTAAAGAAGAAACGTTATTAGCAAAGTGTAAAAAAAGTAATGGAGAAGTGATTAAGATTTACTTTGTTTCATTAGGTGCGACAACAAATGATGTTATTCAGGTGCGGAGAGCAAATGAAAGTACACCTATAAAAGTTTTTGAAAATTATAATTATTTGACAAGTGCAAAGCTACTTAATGATACTTCTTTACAACTCATTTTAACCGATACAGCTTATCACGACTCTAATAGGAAATCAGATACTGTAATAGTAAATGTCAAATAAATAACATTAAAGCCGCAGTGATGCGGCTTTAATGTTTTACGAGGTCAATTGTTTTTGCAGTTCAGATTTAAAAATAAAAGCATCCAGTGCAACCTTCACGTTCTTTCTTTAATAAAGTGTTCGGATATCCGGCAAATGGGTGTATGAGTTTTGGGAGGCTAAAACCCGGAACCGGATTATACAAACCTTTTATAATTTGAACTTTTCTGAAAAGGGGAAATAAAAACGGGAGCAGTGCAACCTTCACGTTCTTTCTATAATAAAGTGTTCGGATATCCGGCAGGCCTGCCTGCCGGCAAAGGCAGGCTGAAAAAAATAATTTTCCCCAAAGGCCTTTGCTCTTATTTTCTTCTCCAAAAAACCTCTATTTAAAATAGGTTTATTCAAATTCATGGTTATATTTGTCGTAGAATGAGCAGCGCAAAAGCATATCGTTGGTTTTATTTTTTCTTCTTTTATGGAAAGAAGCCGGAGGTGCTTTTGTTGAAAAGGAACAAATAATTTATAACCTAAGTCAATAGAAAAGTCCTCCGGCCGGTCCGGGGGATTTTTGTTTTATGCCATGCAAAAAAGAATTGCTATACAGGGCTACGAAGGAAGCTTTCACCAGGCGGCCGCCCGGCTGTTTTTTGGAAAGGCAATTGAAATTATTCCCTGTGCCGGTTTTAGAGAGGTTGTCAAAATTGCCGCTGTAAAAAATAGAAGTGATGGCGGCGTTATGGCTATTGAAAATTCAATTGCCGGAAGCATTTTACCCAATTATAATTTGTTGCAGAAAAGTAAATTGAAAGTTACGGGAGAAATTTACCTGCACATCAAACAACATTTGCTGGCCAATCCCGGAGTGCGGCTCGAAGATATTCGTGAAGTGCATTCGCATCCCATGGCCATTTTACAATGCATTGAGTATTTGGAAAAAAATCCGCAATGGAAAATCTTGGAAACAGAAGATACGGCACTCAGCGCCAAAAATATTCATCAGCATCATCATCAACATGCTGCGGCCATTGCCGGCAAAGAAGCCGCCGATTTGTACGGGCTCGATATCTTAGTGCCGGACATTCATACAGCCAAAACAAACTATACAAGGTTCCTGGTTTTGCAAAGAGAAGAAGTGTATCGCCCGGGCCAAAATGCCAACAAAGCTTCTGTGAATTTTCAAACAGATCATACAAAAGGTAGCCTGGCCAAACTATTGACGAAAATTGCCGAAGGCGATATAAACCTGAGCAAACTCCAAAGTTTTCCCATCCCGGGAAGCGATTGGAAATATAATTTTCATGCCGATATGGAATTTGATTCACCGGAGAAATTTCATCGTGTTATCGAAACAATAAAACCACTGACGGTGGAATTGACAATTTATGGTATCTATAAAAACGGAAAAAATGGTTGATATAAAAATGGCAAAAAGAGTAGAAGATGTTGGGGAATATTATTTCTCGCAAAAACTCCGCAGCATTGCTGCCATGAATGAAGCAGGTAAAAATATTATAAACCTTGGCGTGGGCAGTCCTGATTTGCCTCCTCATCCGGAGGTGATTCGGGTGATGCAGGAAGAAAGTGAAAAAACAAATACTCATGCTTACCAACCTTATAAAGGCACACCGGTTTTGCGCCAGGCCATCAGCCAATGGTATCAAAAATGGTACGGCGTTCAGTTAAATCCCGAAACAGAAATTCTTCCCTTGATAGGCAGCAAAGAGGGCATAGTGCACATCTGCATGACCTACATCAACAAAGGCGATGAAGTGCTGGTGCCCAATCCGAGTTACCCAACGTACCACACGGCTGTGCAACTGGCAGGCGGTAAACCGGTAATGTATAAATTGGAAGCCAAAAATAATTATGAACCTGATTTCGAAAAAATAGCAAAACGCAACTTGCAAAAAGTAAAATTAATTTTTGTGAATTATCCGCAAATGCCAACGGGGCAATTGCCTTCATCGGCATTATTTAAACGTATCGTCGCTTTCGCTCAAAAAAATAATTGCCTGGTTGTACACGACAATCCATATAGTTTTATTTTAAATAATTCTCCCATGAGCTTATTGCAGATAGAAGGAGCCAAAGATTGTGTGTTGGAATTAAATTCATTGAGTAAAAGTCATAATATGGCCGGTTGGCGGGTGGGCATGCTATGTGGCGCAGCAGAAAGAATAAATGAAGTGCTACGGTTTAAATCGAATATGGACAGTGGCATGTTTCTGCCTTTGCAATTGGCCGCAGCAAAAGCATTAAGCCTTGAGAAGAGTTGGTACGAGGAGTTGAATAAAAAATATATGTTGCGGCGGAATAAAGTTTTTCAGTTATTGCGACTATTGAAATGCAGGTTTTCAACCACACAAGCCGGTATGTTTGTATGGGCAAAAATTCCGGGCAGCTATACAACAGGTTTTGCTTTTAGTGATGAAGTTTTACACAAAGCCGGTGTCTTCATAGCACCGGGCGGTATTTTCGGAACAGCAGGTAATAAATATATAAGAGTCAGTTTATGTGCCTCCAAAGAAAAAATAGAAGAAGCCATTGAAAGAATAAAAAAAATGAAAAATGAAAACTAAAAATATTGCCATCGTAGGAGTGGGCCTCATGGGTGGTTCGTTGGCCTTGCAATGCCGGGCGAAAGGATTGGCAACAAAAATAATCGGCGTAGATAACAGTAAAGAACATGCGAAAAAAGCATTGGCATTGGGATTGGTAGATGAAATGAAAAACCTCGAAGTAGCCATACAAGAAAGTGATGTAATTGTTTTGTCTGTCCCGGTCGATCAATTGATTGAATTATTGCCTTGGGTTTTGGATAAAACGGAAAATCAAATAGTGATGGATGTAGGTTCCACGAAAGAGTTATTATTAAAAAGAATCAGTTCGCATCCGAAAAGAGGGCGGTATGTTTCTACGCATCCGATGTGGGGAACGGAATACAGCGGGCCGCAAGCAGCTGAAAAAAATGCATTCGAAAATAAAGCAGTCGTTATAGTGAATGGCGAAGCGTCCGATACAGATGCATTGGATTGGGTTTCGATGATGTATAAAAAAATTGGTATGCATCTTTTGAATATGAAGGCGACTGACCATGATGTACACACGGCTTATGTCAGTCATATTTCTCACATTACATCTTTTGCCTTGGCCAATACAGTGTTAGAAAAAGAAAAAGAAGAGGAGGCTATTTTTGAATTGGCGTCTGCCGGTTTTGAAAGTACGGTTCGGTTGGCAAAAAGTAATCCGGCGATGTGGGTGCCCATTTTTATGCAGAATAAAGAAAATGTGTTGGATGTTTTGAATGAACATATTTCGCAGTTGCGAAAATTCAAATCCTGTTTGGAAAAAGAAAATGTTGCTTACCTGCAGGAGCTAATTGAAAATGCTAATAAGATTCAAAAAATTATTCAATAGAGAATTCGAAAATATACATTGACAAGGAAAGAATTAAATTTACACCATGCAAGAAAAGGAATCAACAAATAGGGATGAAACGATACAATCAATTTGGAACAAACGCCCATTAATCATTTCGGGCCCTTGCAGTGCCGAGACGGAAGAGCAGGTTTTGGCAACAGCCAAAAGATTGGCCGCCACCGGAAAAATAGATATGCTGCGTGCCGGCATCTGGAAACCCCGTACCAAACCCGGGATGTTTGAAGGCATCGGAGCAAAAGGGTTGCCCTGGTTGCAAAAAGCAAAAGAAATGACAGGCTTGCCGGTAACGGTGGAAGTGGCAACTGCCAAACAAGTAGAAGATGCATTGAATTTCGATGTTGATGTTCTTTGGATTGGTGCCCGCACAACGGTCAATCCTTTTAGTGTGCAAGAAGTGGCCAATGCATTGCGTGGCGTGTCAATTCCGGTATTGATTAAAAATCCAATTAATCCTGATCTCGAGTTATGGACTGGCGCTGTAGAAAGAATTGCAAGAGTGGGTGTTCAACAAATTGGTTTAATCCATCGGGGATTCAGCACCTTCGGCAATACAGAATACCGCAATGCGCCGATGTGGCACATGGCTATTGAAATGAAAAGGCGTAATCCGGACATGATGATCATTAATGACCCTTCTCACATTTGTGGACGTTGTGATATTTTATTGGATACAGCACAAAAAGCCATTGACCTCGATTTTGATGGTTTGATGATTGAAACTCATATCGATCCTAACAATGCCTGGAGCGATGCCAAACAACAAATTACACCGGAGCAGTTGCAAGAATTACTCGAAGCAATTGTCTGGAGAAAAGAAGACGTTAGCTCTGCAACTTTCAATGCTGCTTTGGAAAAATTGAGAGAACAAATTAATCATCTTGATGATGAGCTGATGCAATTATTAGGACAAAGAATGAAAATCGCCGATAAAATTGGTGCTTACAAAAAAAATAATAATGTGACGATTTTACAAACCAACCGTTGGAATGAAATTCTGGAAAGATCATTTGCCAAGGGCGAAAAAATAGGATTGAGTAAAGAATTTATCATCCGGTATTTTGATGCGGTACACATGGAGAGTATCAATCACCAGAAGAAGATATTTGATGATTTGTAATTGAAAATGAAACGAAATGCCAAAACGTATTTTTAAATTCACAAATGCGCAAACCGCTTTTTACACCGGCGAACATTTTTCCCGACTGAAAAAAATTGTGGATATACAATCGGCTGTTATTATAACCGATGAGCATATTTTTTTGGCCCATCAAAAAAAGTTTGAAAACTGGAACACCATCGTATTAAAACCGGGAGAGAATTTTAAAATTCAGGCTACGGTTGACTCCGTTATTGAGCAATTAATAGATATGCAGGCCGATCGGAAAACAATTTTAATCGGTGTTGGTGGCGGTGTTGTAACAGATATTACGGGATATGTAGCATCCATTTATTTGCGGGGCATTTCATTTGGTTTTGTGCCTACTTCCGTTTTGGCGATGGTGGATGCGGCTATTGGTGGTAAAAACGGCATTGATGTAGGTGTGTATAAAAATATGGTAGGTTCCATTCGTCAGCCTTCTTTTATATTTTATGACCTTGCTTTTTTAAATACATTGCCACAACTCGAATGGGAAAACGGCTTCGCAGAAATAATAAAGCATGGCTGTA
>JAGQWM010000041.1 GCA_020437365.1 Chitinophagaceae bacterium
GATGTGCTATCAATCGTAAGGCAACCGGAAAAATATGCTTTGGCAGAATCTAATTGATTGGCTACAAAAAAAACGTGGCCAATATTATTGTCACCCATTAATTTATAATTGGGATTTTCCTGTCCTGCTTTTCTGTAATAATAAATGGCACTATCGAATTGGCTCAAGCGAGAATAAAAAACGCCTTTATCAAAATATCCATTGGCACGGGTGCTATCCCGGGCTATCATTTTGCCAATAATGGAAAGTGCTTTATCATTTTTCCCTAAGTAGCCATATACATTCGCTAAGTATTCGAGAAAGTTGGCATTGCCCGGGTAATCGGTTACAAGTTTTTCAAAAATGGCTGCCGCTTTATCGTATTGTTTTAAATTATTGTAAATAATGCCCAGTGAATATTTAGCAGAAATATCATTCGGACGTAAGGCCAAGTATTTTTGAAATGCGCTGTCAGCTTTTTCGTATTCATATAAATAGCTGTAACTGATTCCTAAAGCAGAAACTGTGTAAGCGGCATTGGGTTCCAGTTGTTCAGATTCCGTTAAATAATTGATGGCTTTATAAATGGTAGGATTCCAGCTGACATTATATTCATTTTCGCTCAAGCCCCAGATTAAAGACATGGCATTCATATACAATTTACGGGCTTTTATATTGGGATACATATAGTGCTTATTGCCCAAAAGTGATAAGCAACTATCCAGTTCTGCAGCCGCATAATAACATTCATCCCGATTGGAATAGCTGGTCTGGCCTTTCAATAAAGGAGCTACTATTGTATTAAATTTATCATTTAGTGAAGCGGCAAGATTGCGACGCATGGTCGTTATTAAAGGGTTGTCCGGAAAGGCTTGCGTAAACAATCTATAATCATGCATGGCATTGGTATCCTTGGGCCAAATCAATCTTTGTGTTTGTAAATTTTCTTCAAATTCGGCATAGAGTTTTTGGCCTTCGGGATTTAATGAATCAATATATTTTTGTTCACTTCCTTTTATATTGGCCTGTGCCAGTAAAGGATAATCTTTTTCTTTTTGCTTTTTTAAAGCGGCCAAAACAGTTTCGTCAACTGTTACAAATGTTTTACTCAAGTCGCCGGTTACCACCGGTATTTGTTTTTCTTCACTGTAAGTAGCTACTTGATCGGTAATGTATCGTTGTAATTCTGAAAAACTAATTTTACCATCGTTGTTTTTATCGGCCAGGCCTTTCATACCTTCTTCCAATTCGAGTGAAAATAAACCTCGGCCGCCGCCCCATTCTTTACTTTCGAGTGAAACCTGGTTTGGCTGGCAAGAAAGTATTTTATATTCCTGGCCCCAGGAAGCAGATAAAGCCGCAGCAGTTTGTTCCAAACCCTGTACACCACCTTTCAAATTGCCGGAGTGGCAAGCATCTATGATAAAAATCATTTGAATCCCTTTTTTTTTTTTTTTTGAGAGGTATCGTTTTAAATCCAGGATTTCAAGAACGTCGTCTTTCATGCCGAAATAATTTCCATTCGGACTATTGTATAGTAAAAGAAGGCCATTTTCGATTTGTGTTAAATCTTCCATATCGCCGTGGCCGGCAAAATAAAAATACACACGGTCTTTGGGTTTTGCTTTACGGGCAACAATGGAAATGGCATCAGCTATATTATTACGGGTTGCATTTTCATTTAGGAAAGTTTCGATATTTTTTGGAGGTACTTTACCACCGGCTTCACTGGTTAAATAGTTTTCAAATGCCATTGCATCCCGATCGGCAAATTGTAAAGATGGCACAATTTTATATTGGCTGAGCCCGATGATGATGGCATACGTTTCCCCATCAACCGCAGTGGAATCTTCACCAAGTTCAAGGCCTCGTTTGCCTCTTTGGGCAAAACTGACTGAATTGAGTAGGAAGAATCCTATCAATAATAAACAAATATTGGCCGTTTTTTTTCTCACTATATAGAAATTTACCCGAAATTATTGACTAAATTACTATTTTATTGATTGCAACATATACCTGAAAAAGGGTATTTCGGAGAGGAAGCAACTCTTGAATTCGTTGCACAGTCTGAATAAGAAACTTTACGCATGATTTTTAGATGAAGTATAGAATGGTTATAAAAATCTTCTCGTTTTCATCCGGGTTGTTCCTTTCGATACAGTTAATGAAAATATAGTATATTTTGTTTTGAAAATTCACATATAAAACTATTTTGAAACAAGCTTAATCGTAAAAGATTAAACACTTTCTTCACCTTAAACCTTCTGCAATGAAAACCATTATTAATTTGAACAACAAAAATTTTTTTATTTATTTTATTTTGCTCATTTTTTGTACCATTGGATACGGGCAAAAGCCAACTGTGAAATTTAATAATAAGATAAGTAAGCAACTTCCTTATAATAAAATCAACAATACATTTATTTTGAATGCGGATCAAACCTATTTTAAAGGAGGAAGTTTTATCATCCGCACTGCAAGTGATTATCGTTATTTAACTGTAAAAGATGTTGTGCCAAGAGATAAATCAATTGTATATATGTGGCAATTTGTTGATAACAGAGATAACCAACAGCTTTGGGAACTTATTCCGACAGCAAATGAGTATTATAAAATAAGATCGGCATCGGGTTTTTATCTATCTCAAAAAAGATTATTAGCACCAACTGTAGAAGTAGGTGCTAATGAAGATAGCCAGTTATGGAAATTAGAAGATTCCGGTGATGGGTTTTATTATATTGTTTCAAAGACAAATAGATATATGGGTGTTACAGGTCTTAGAAATGGCAATGGACGTTTAGTAGGATTTGGAAGTTCTTCCCAAAATAAAACAACCTTTAAATGGCATTTAATAAAATGGAAAAATGATGGAAGAAAACAAACTGCATTTAATCCTGCTACACAAGGTTTCAAATTTGCTAATACATTTGGTGGTGTAGATGCAAGTAGAAGATACGGTGGTTTATGTGCCGGAATGATTTATTCAACCCTTGATTATTATAATGCTGGTATGAATATTCCCACTCAAAATTACAGACCAGCCAACAGAACAGTTTTACAATCATATCTATATAAAAGACAAAATAATTCATCTTTCGAATCAAATTTGGATAAATGGATTGAATTACGAGGAGATGCTCTTGGCACAAGGAATTCAGAATTTTTTTCGTGGGGCCTTAGAGGATATAACAGCGGACGATTACAAGAATTACGAACTGCTATAGATAGTCATAAATCAGTGCCAATTGGTTTGTATGTTGGTCAGGCAAAAGGACTTGATGGTTTTGAAACCGGAGATCATCAAGTGTTGGGAATTGGTTATGCCGTTGGCAGATATACAGGCGATATGAAAAAAAATAAAGGAGATTTGAAGATTTTTGTTTACGATCCAAATCATCCCAACAAGACAATGACTTTGGTGCCTGATTTAATAAACGAATGTTATTTAGAAGTAGAATCAGGAACTTGCTGGCGAACCTATTTTGTAGATAATAAATATAGTCCAAATCAACCGCCGGTTATTCAATCATTACCCTATAATGAAGCTGATGGACATATTCGGCATCTTTATGCCACGTTTGCTACAGGAGGCGATGATTTGAGAGGAGGAAATGATAATGTAAGTCTCACCATCAATTATAAAGACGGAACGAATCAAACATTCAATAATGTGAATTTAGGTGCAAGATGGATTGATAATTATGAGGAAACTGTACCTCTTATTTTGAACCGTACAATCAGTAAATCTGATATTGCAAGTTTTACAATTAGTACAAATTTTGGCGGCGGCATTGGTGGCGATAACTGGAATTTAGATAAATTTTTTGTATCAAATGGTGGCAATATTATTATCGTTTGTGCAAACTGTGAAGAAAGTGATCGTATGCCAATGGTTCGTTTTACAGGTAGCATACATGAAAAAAATGTTATTGTACATTAATAGAATGGGGATTGAGGTCGGCGGTGAAAAATTTTAGTTTTATATTAATGCCATTTTCAGTGGCATTTTTTTATAGGCAGATATATTAAAATTTACGTAGATTCATTTTTTATTTTAGTATTCAATTTTATAAAAGGTATGAAGAAAATATTTTTACTGGCTGTTGTATTTATTTTTATTACAAATGCAACTAGTGCCCAATCGCAACCCTATGTTATTTTAATTTCGTTTGATGGTTTCCGATGGGATTATCCTGATCGAGGCTTGAGCCCTAATATTGAACTGATGAAGGAGAATGGCGTAGCCGCTTCTTCACTCCGGCCTTGTTTTCCCTCAAAAACTTTTCCGAATCATTATGCAATCGTTACGGGCATGTATCCGGAGAACAACGGTTTGATTGCTAATTCAATGTATGACCCTTATCACCATCGAAAATATGCATTGAGCGATTCAGTGGCAGTAAAAGACGGAAGATGGTATCTCGGCGAGGCTTTTTGGGAAACGGCTGAACGCAATGGGATTACTACTGCCAGTTATTTCTGGCCCGGCTCCGAAATGAATCCTGCATATAGAAGGCCTACTTATTTTGAACATTATGACCATGCAAAACCATTACAAGATAGAGTAGAAGGAATAATTCATTGGTTGACTTTGCCACCCAATCAAAGGCCTCATTTTCTAACCTTATATATGGAACGTACTGATGATAACGGGCACCATTACGGGCCTGAATCAAAAGAAGTAAATGAGGCAATTCGTTTACAGGATAATATGTTGGGCTTGTTGTTTTCTGAATTGAAAAGAATTAACCTGTTTGACAGTACCAATATTATTTTGGTTTCAGATCATGGAATGTCAGGAGTGAGCAAAACAAGAATGGTCAATATTGAAAAGATACTGGAAGATTATAAAGTGCATTATCAACAAGGTGGCCCTATTATGTTTATACAACCGAAAGCAGATGAAGTGGAAGAAGTGTATAACAGGTTACTTAAAAAAGAAGAACATTACAATGTTTATACAAAGGAAAATATTCCTGCAAGATTTCATTTTTCAAAAAATCCATTTATTCCTGAAATCATTTTGTCTGCCGATTTGGGTTGGAGCCTGACCACCAATAGTTCAGAAAAATACATGATGAGCATGGCTGATGGTGCCACGCATGGTTGGGATAATAACTTAATGGATATGCAAGGAATTTTCTTTGCCATGGGGCCGGCTTTTAAAAAAGGGTACCAGGTGGCTACAGTCAACAATATTGATATTTATCCTCTTTTGTGCAAGATTTTCAACATTTCACCCCGGTCGAATGTAGATGGAAAGTTAGAAAATATTGAATATGTATTGAAAGGCCGATAAAAAAATTATCGGTTTTGTTCATCGATAAAATCAAATGTCGCATTATAAGCTTTCACCCATGTGCTGAACAATAAAAAATCATGTACTTCGTCAGGAAATACTAATTCTTTAAATGGAATTTTTCTTTTTCCCAGTTCTGAAGCCAACGTGATAGTTTCATTAAAATTCACATTACGGTCATCATCACCTTGAATTAATAAAACCGGCGAACGCCATTCGTCTATATAGGCAATAGGAGAAGAGCGGTAAGCTTTTTGTGAAAAAGAACCGGCTTTTATGGAATCGTATGAACGCCAAACACCCAACTCGGTATTCCAGTTGTGTACGCCATGCATATCTACTCCGGAAGAAAAAATATTGGATGCTTTGGCCAGGCAGAATGCGGTCAAAAATCCACCGTAGGATCCACCCCATGCCGAAATATGTTTGCCATCAACATCGCTTCTTGTTTTAAGGTATAAACCTGCACCAATGGCGTCGTTTACTTCGCTGGCACCATTGGCACCATAGTTCAATGCTTCCCGGAAGTTTAAGCCATATCCAATTCCGCTTCTGTAGTTTACACTTAATACAATGTATCCTTTGCTAACGAAATATTGATTGAGAGCATAAGCGTTGTAATAGTAATACATGTAATGAAAAGCCGGCAACATTTGTCTTCGGGAACCGCCATGGAAAAAAACAATGGCCGGATGTTTCTCGCCGGGCTTCATATTTTTGGGTAGAAATAGTTGTGCAGGAACCGGTTCGCCGTCAGTTGCGGTGAATGAAATAACAGATGGTGTAACCAAAGACGAAGTCGGATAATCATTCGGGAATGCTGCAGTAGCAATGTCATTTATTGCTTTATTATTTGTAATAATAGCCGGCCAAAGAGGATGTTGAGCCGTACTTCTCAAAATGGCAACGCCATCCTGAAGTACTGCAGGACTATATTCAATACCTTCGCCACCGGACATCATTTCAGGCGAACCGAGCGATGATATTTTATAAATATGCCTTCTGCTAATGTCGCCAATGTTAGTACAATAAACGATCGTTTTTTTATCGGGTGATAGAACAACTTTTTCAACTTCACCATCTCCGGGTGTCAGAAGTTTAACTTTTTTTGATTGTATATCTAATGCATATAAATGCATCCAGCCACTTTTTTCCCAAGGGAAAATAAGATGATTATCATTGGTAAACCATAGATGATTTTCAACGGCCGGTAAATTGTCAATATAATAACTGCCTGCACCTTCGTCTGCCTGCCATATTTCTTTCGCTTGCCAGTTATCTGTCGTTAACAACCTGATGCTCCAAGGCAATGGAGAAGTACGTTTATCGGTAAAAGGCATTTCGCTTCCAATATTGAATTTTCGTATGTAAGCCAGGTACTTACCATCCGATGACCAAACAGGATCTGAATCATAATTGGTAGAAGCATCCGGAAAGGAAACATTTTTTGTAGTGAAATTATAAATACCTAATAATGCATGTTGGCTTCTTCTACTGATAAAAGCAAGTGAATTGCCATTCGGCGACCAGCGAATTTGTGATTGGTTTCCTCTTAATTGAAATAGTTTTTTGGGTTGGGCACTGTCTTTATCGGCTATCCATAGCTGTGATGATGAAATGAATGCAATTTGTTTACCGTCAGGTGAAATGCTCGGCGAATGCCCTTTACCAATGGATTGTAGGCTGTCAATATTTACATAAGCTAAATAAATTTTTTCATCGGTTGAAGTTTGCAACCGGGCCGGGTTGGCAAATTCGCCTTTGCTATTGGCGTCATTTCCATGAACAAAAAGTACAGCACTATTGTCTGGCATAAAATCTAAATCAGTTATTTCCAATCCATCATCTTCGGTAAAATGAGTGATTTGTTTTGCATGTTGCCCTGCTTTATCCGCTATCCAAATATTTCTTACACCCTTATGATTAAACACCCAGGCGATAAATGCACCATCAGTAGATGCTTTCAATTCATTGGGAAAAGGAGCTCTTAATAATTTTTCAATATTGAATTGTGCCGAAGCTGAAATACTTAGGAATAATAATGGAAGGATTAATTTCTTCATGACTGCAGTTTAGTTGAATGATTAGAAATAATGCGATGAAACAGTATATAAGCTAACTAATATACAAGATTAATGGGAAGAAGTATAAAATAAAAAACCCTTACATGATTTTGTAAGGGATAAAATGTTTTTTAGCCATATTGGTTATGCCATATTATGAAATACTTTTTGCACATCTTCATCTTCTTCTAAACGATCTATCAATTTACTGACTTCCTCTGCTTGTTCATCTGATACCGGTACGGTTACCGTGGGTATCCATTCCAGTTCGGCACTGATGGGATTTAGTTTTCTTTCTTCTAAGGCAGATTGCATATTCCCAAAGTCTTTAAAATTGCAACGAATCACAACGATATCTTCGCCTTCGTCATTGGTACTTTCGCCTAATTCCTGCAAGCCGAAATCTATCAGTTCCAGTTCCAGTTCTTCAAGATTGAGGTCTTCGGGTTTCAATTTGAAAACACCGAGTTTATTAAATTGAAAAGCCACACTGCCACTATTGCCCATTGTGCCATGTCCTTTGGTAAAATGTGATTTTACATTGGCCACTGTTCTCACATGATTGTCAGTAGCTGTTTCTACAAGAATGGCAACTCCATGCGGGCCGTATCCTTCGTATAAAATTTCATCATAGTTAATGAGTTCTTTTCCCTGGGCTCTTTTGATGGCAGCTTCCACACGGTCTTTTGGCATGCCCACACTTCTGGCGTTTTGAAAACAACGACGTAATGCTGCATTCGAATTCGGATCGGGGCCACCGGCTTTTACGGCTATGACTATTTCTTTTCCAATACGTGTAAAGTTTTTGGCCATCCGGTCATAGCGGGCAAACATGGATGCTTTTCTTACTTCAAATATTCTTCCCATCGTTCAATGAATTATTTTTTGTGGGTGCAAATTTACAATTTAATAGAAAGTAATAAAATATTGTGTTAAGCAAAAATTGGTGCTGAAGTTCAATAATCTTTAACTAAATATGGCTGAAAAAAGGTGAAAAAAAACCGTCCTGAAAATCAAAGACGGTTTTATTGGAAAAATCAATTAGTTATTTAACTGGCTGATTCAGCTTTGCCTAATTTACTGGCAAATATGGCCAAATGAATCGCTGCAAATATTAAGGAAATATAGAGCAGTGTTCTGTCGGTATCAAAGCCTACCGATTTTTGATGCAGGAAGCCAACAATCGCCAGCAATACTGCCATACAAATACCCGTAATTCTCGCCATTTTCATTCCGTTTCTTGTATTTGTACCATTGCCGAGGTGACTATGTTTGGCACCATAAGCAAGGTAAATATCAAATCCAATCAGCATCCAGACGATTAACCTGATCCATGTATCGAGAGGTAAAAAAACCATCATGAATAAACAGGTAATGATACCGAGTATAGGCACCAGCGGCACCATTGGAGTTTTAAATGCTCTTTTTAATTCAGGCATTTTTTTTCGCATAACCCAAACACCAATACAAACCAGGATGAAAGCAAATAAAGTTCCGATACTAGTCATTTCGCCAACAACCCTTGCCGGTACAAATGCGGCAAATGCACTAACAAAAATCATGAACATCAAATTACTTTTTGCCGGGGTTTGTGTTTTAGGATTTACGGTAGAAAAAATTCTGGGTAATAAACCATCTTTACTCATACTATAAAATACACGGCTTTGGCCCATCAACATCACTAAAATTACGGACGAGTAACCAAACAGGATAGCGACTACAATTGCCCTGTTTAGCCAGGGAAAATCCGGCGTTACAATACCCGCTGCATTGGTTGTACCCATGTGTTCGATGGCGACTGAAACCGGTGCGATGCCATCCTGGCCGGAGAATGATTTGTAGCTCGTAACACCTGTCATGACATGTGCAAAAAGGATATATAGAATTGTACAAATTAATAATGAACCAAGAATACCAATGGGCATATCTCTTTTCGGGTTTTTCGCTTCTTGTGCGGCTGTACTGACCGCATCGAATCCGATATAGGCAAAGAATACGATAGCCGCTGCCCGAATGATACCGCTAAATCCAAAATCACCGAATTTGCCGGTATTGGCAGGAATATATGGATTCAGGTTGTCCATATTAATATAACGCCAACCCAATATAATAAAAGTAAGAACTACAGCTATTTTAACGACAACAATAATTCCATTTACAAAAGCACTTTCTTTGGTGCCTTTAATGAGTAGTAAACTCATCATGACAATAATGGCGACTGCGGGTAAATTAATGACACCATGATCCCAGGGGCCAGCTGTTAGTTCGGCGGGTAAATGAACATTGAAGCCATCTAAAAATTTTACGAGATAACGACTCCAACTGATGCCAACTGTAGCAGCACCTACTGCATATTCCAATACCAAATCCCAACCGATAATCCAGGCAATAAATTCGCCCATTGTGGCATAAGAATAGGTATAAGCACTTCCGGCTACAGGTATCATTGATGCAAACTCGGCATAGCATAATGCTGCAAACAAACAACCAAAACCGGCTACAATAAATGAAATTGTAATGGCCGGCCCGGCATGATTGGCAGCTGCCATTCCTGTAATAGAAAATAATCCGGCGCCGATAATAGCGCCAATGCCCAGTGCAATTAAACCTTTTGCACCTAGCGTTTTTTTCAATGTGTGATGGCCGGTTTCTGCGGCTTCACTCATCAAAACGTCCATTGGTTTTCTGACAAATAAACTCATTGTTTAAAATATTAAATTTTTTTTCTCGATTCCCGGATGGCCTTCAAATATCTCTTCATTTCCTGTCGGACTTTTGGAAAGAGGAATAATAAGCCAATCATATTGGGAAATACCATGGCGAGAATCATGGCATCGGAGAAATCGGTTACTGCTGACAGTGAGATGGAAGCACCAATCACCACAAATACCAGGAAAAGTAATTTATATGATAAATCGGCGGCTTTACTTCTGCCAAATAAAAATTTCCATGCTTGCAGGCCATAGTATGACCAGCTGATCATGGTAGAAAATGCAAACAAAACAATAGCCACGGTTAATACATACGAGAAATGGGGAATGACATCATTATAAGCCAGTGTTGTCAAGTCAACGCCACTGATAGTTGTGCCTGAATCGCCGAGAACAACACCACCATGCCCATCGCCACCGTAAGGAAACATAACACCTTCTCTATTGAAAATAATAATAACCAAAGCCGTCATTGTACAAATAACAACCGTATCAATAAAGGGTTCCAATAAAGCTACAACACCTTCCGAAGCAGGATATTTTGTGTTGACAGCCGAGTGGGCAATAGAAGCTGAACCGGCACCGGCTTCGTTAGAAAAAGCAGCTCTTTTAAAGCCCACAATTAAAACACCCATCAAACCACCAAGTCCTGCTCTCGGGCTAAAAGCCTGGTTGAAAATCAAACTGAATGCTTCGCCAATAAAACTAAAATGCGCAAATATGATGATAAGCGAAGCAATGATATAAATAATGGCCATAAACGGCACAATCTTTTCGGTAACCTTAGCAATTTTTTTGATACCACCAATGATTACAATGCCGGTTATAATAGCCAGGATGACGCCAACAAAAAATCCGGCCGAAGCATGCTGTATGCCGGTAATGCCTACAATCTGCTGCGCCGCCTGGTTACTTTGGAAAGCATTGCCGCCACCCAAGGAACCGCCTACACAAAGAATTGCAAAAAGTATGGCTAAAAATTTACCGAGTCCTGCCAGTTTCAATTCTTTAAAACCTTTGGTGAGGTAATACATCGGGCCGCCATATACGACACCGTTTTTATCTATGTCACGGTATTTTACACCTAAAGTACATTCCACAAATTTGCTACTCATGCCCAACAATCCGCAAACAATCATCCAAAATGTAGCACCTGGGCCACCAATGGCAATGGCAATAGCCACGCCTGCAATATTGCCCAAACCTACAGTTCCGGAAACAGCAGTCGCCAAAGCCTGGAAGTGATTCACTTCCCCATGTTTGGATTCATCTTTTATCGTATCAACAATATCGCCATCCACGACGTTGACATTCGTATCATCAACAGGCGGAACATCTTTTTCAATATCGTCATGCTTGCCTCTTACGACTTCGATGGCCAAACCGAACCGGCGAATATTTACAAAACCGAAATAAATAGTAAAGAACAATGCACCACATACTAATAATATGAGTACTATGGGCACTTGAATACCCGCCAGGTTGACGGTATAAAATACAATGCCGCTCCAGGCATCAGTTATCGGTTGAAAACTTTCATTGATTCTTTGATCAAGTCCTTTTGTTTTTTCGGGAATGTCTTGTGCAATCGAAATCAGAGGGAAAGCGAATAGCCCGATGAGTGCTAATGCCTTTCGAAGCGTTTTATTCATTGGTTTTGTTTAGTTTGAGCCGTTAAATTATCTACTTATTTTAATTTTTGGCAATAAACAGTAGTTTATTTTAAAATAAATTTATCAGTGGTAATTTTTATTTACATTCATTCCACAAAATAAGATTGACGTTCAATGAATATGGATTTCCCGGGCAAAATGTCCTATTTTCCCATTTCTTACAAGGTTAATAAAAACCTGTCGGGCATCAAAGTAAGCATTTTTAACTAAATCAATCGAATGAGAAAAATTCCTTTATATGCAAAAATCATCCTGGGTATGCTGCTCGGTGTTGTTTTTGCTGTCGCCGTTATTCAGTTTGATGGTGGTGTTCAGTTTACTAAAGATTGGATCAAGCCTTTTGGCAATATGTTCATCAACTTGTTAAAACTAATTGCCGTTCCATTGATTTTAGCTTCTTTGATCAAAGGGGTTTCAGATTTAAAAGATATTTCGAAATTATCGAGGATGGGTTTGCGTACGATTGTTTTTTATTTATGTACTACCATATTTGCAGTTTCTGTCGGCTTAGTGGCGGTCAATCTTGTTAAGCCCGGTAAATCTATTTCGGTAGAAACCCGTACGGCTATGCTCAATAATTATGGCGGCCAGGCCAGTGAAAAAGAAGCCGAGGCAAAAGTGCAAAAAGATTCCGGGCCATTGAAATTTGTTGAAGACATTATTCCCGAAAATATTATCCAGGCCACTTCTTCAAATAAAATGATGTTGCAGGTTATTTTCTTTTCCTTGTTTTTAGGTATTGCAATGATTACGCTGCCGGAAAAGAAAGTATCGCCATTCAAAGATTTTTTTGACAGTTTTAATGAAATCATTTTACGGATGATTGATATCATTATGAAGGCAGCACCTTTTGGTGTTTTCGCCTTGATGGCTTCGCTGGTAGCGGAATCGCCGAGTTTTGATATTTTCAAAGCCCTTGGTGCATACGCTTTGACAGTAATTGGCGGTTTGCTGGTTTTGATTTTTATATTTTATCCGGCATTAATATGGTTGTTTACAAAAAGAGATCCCAGAAAATTTATCCGACAAATATCTTCTGCACAGTTATTAGCTTTTTCTACCAGTTCCAGTGCTGCTACCTTACCGGTAACGATGGATGTAGTAGAGAATAACGTTGGCGTGGATAATGAAGTCAGTAGTTTTGTTTTGCCGATTGGCGCTACTGTGAATATGGACGGCACCAGTTTGTACCAGGCGGTCGCAGCCGTTTTTATTGCGGAAGCATTTGGCATGAACTTGCCGCTATCAGTACAATTAGGTATAATATTAACAGCCACCCTGGCATCAATAGGCTCAGCTGCCGTGCCCAGTGCCGGTATGGTTATGTTGGTCATTGTATTGGCACAAGCCGGTATTCCGGAAGCAGGACTGGCATTGATTTTTGCCATTGACCGGCCATTAGATATGATTCGTACTGTAGCGAATGTTACCAGCGATTGTACCGTTTCTACTATCGTTGCCAAATCCATCAATAAATTGGAAGATCCACCGAAAAAATATCGGTGAGGCAAAAGGAAATTGCCTGTCAGGAATTTTATTGTATAAAGACGAAACAGTAGTTTTGGCGAATTCCAAATCAAAAAGCAATAAACGGCATTTTAAAAATAAAATATGCAAACCGTCTAATAGACAGCTTAGATTTCGAGAGAAAAATCAAAGTGATGCGGTGATGGCTATTTATCAATTAGAAATTTCATGTACACAATTTTATTAGACAGTTTTCATTGGACACAATTATTGCAACCCCAGTTTTATATTGAAAACGGGGGGTTATGGTTGTTGTTGTTTGTAGTTTTTGCCGAAACGGGTTTGTTTGTAGGATTTTTCCTGCCTGGAGATTCATTATTATTTGTGGCCGGTATTTTTGCTCATAAGATTACGAAAGCGACTGGAGAAGTGATTCCGGGATTGGCACACCAAGTACATAAATTAGTAGGATTGGGTCATATTCAAAATGAATGGATTGACTTATTGACATTAGTTTTATTAATTTCTTTAGCCGGAATTGCCGGCAATGCAGTGGGTTATTGGACCGGTAGAAAAGTAGGGCCGGCCATGTACAATTGGAAAGATCGTTTTTTATTTAAGAAAAAATATTTGCACCAGGCACATGATTTTTATGAAAAGCATGGAGGTGGTGCTATTATTGTGGCTCGTTTTTTACCTTTTATAAGAACCTTTGCGCCAATTGTGGCGGGTATTGTAAAAATGAATCGGAAGAAATTTCATTTCTTCAATATAATCGGTAGTGTTGCCTGGGTTGTTACAATGGTTTTTGCCGGTTATTTTTTACAAAAATGGATTTTGAGTGAATTTGGTTTTGATTTAAAAGAACACCTCGAATTAATTGTTCTCGGTATCGTTTTGGTAACAACAGCCCCGGTAATTATAAAATTGGTTCGGGCAAATAAGAAAAAAGCACCTTCAAAAAGTGCATCTTCCAACGAAGTGGTAAAATAATGCAATAGGGAAATGAAGTTTTTAATCATTCGGTTTTCATCCATTGGCGATATTGTACTAACGTCGCCGGTTATACGATGCCTGAAAAAACAATTGCCCGATTCATCAATTCATTTTCTTACTAAAATTCAGTTTAAAGAAATCCTCGTTTCCAACCCATATATAGATAAAGTGCAGGTATTGGCACATAGTTGGGAATTGATGATGGAAGAATTAAAAACAGAAGATTATGATTATATCATAGACTTGCATCACAATCTTAGAACGCTACGGGTTAAAAAATCTTTGGCCATTAAATCATTTTCTTTTCCCAAATTGAATGTGCAAAAATATTTGCTGACGGCATTTAAAATTAATTTCCTGCCCTCGGTTTCTATTGTGGAAAGGTATATGAAAACTGTGGTTTCATTTGGTGTAAAAAATGATGGATTGGGATTGGATTATTTCATTCCTAAAAAAGAAGAAACAAAACAACAGGATATTCCTGCATCACATTCGGCAGGATATATAGCTTGTGTAATCGGCGCAGCTTTGGGAACCAAGAAATGGCCAATACATAAATGGAAAAATTTTTGTACAATCATTGATCATCCTATTGTGTTGATTGGCGGCAAAGAAGACATGGATGCGGCTAAAGAAATTGTTTCCGTTGATCCTGTAAAAGTATATAATGCCTGCGGAAAATTTTCCATTAATGAAAGTGCAGATTTAATTCGCAAATCAAAATTTGTTATTTCCAATGATACGGGTATGATGCACATTGCTGCAGCATTTCAAAAAGAAATTATTTCACTTTGGGGCAATACAATTCCGGCCTTCGGCATGCAACCTTATTATGGCAATCGAAAGGTGAAAAGTGTTATACTGGAAACAAAAAAATTATGGTGCCGACCATGTTCAAAAATCGGCTATAAAAAATGTCCCCTTGGTCATTTTAAATGCATGGAAAAAATATCCGTCGATTCGCTTCTGCATGAAGCAAAGCAAAGAATGTAATGCACTTTCAATGCTACAACCATGTCATCG
Source organism: Chitinophagaceae bacterium (assembly GCA_020437365.1). GTDB lineage: Bacteria > Bacteroidota > Bacteroidia > Chitinophagales > Chitinophagaceae > JJ008. The sequence goes on from JAGQWM010000041.1 coordinate 15,212, forward strand.
TCTCCATTACATAAAAAATATGGCAAGCAATGCAAAAGTGATAATAAAGCCAATGACAAACAACCGTGCTTGTACATCTTCGTTCTGAATAATTTGTCGAATTTTTTTCATAACCTGATTTTTAAGTTTTCTAAAAGTGTTGTATCAGGTTTTCAAGGAAAGGAATTGTCGGAAAATCGGAAGGATTTGGACTTTGTGTGAGTGCTACAAATATAATTTTTTTTGAGATGATTTGCAAGGATTTATCATTACATTTTTATGTTTCAATTCGTAGATTTACGAGTTGACATACGCAACTAATTGAAAACGAATATATTTATCGATACCGCTTTATGAATAACTATTAATTATTATGATTGTAGTTCGCTGAGTTCGAGCCAGCGATATTCTTTTTCGTCAAGTATTTTCGATATTTCACTTATGCGAATAGAAAGTTTTTGTAATTCTTCAAAATCTGTCGTGCCACTATTTAATTCTGCAGTTATGATTTCTTTCTCCCGATTGAGTTTTTCAATTTCGATTTCTAATTGTTCAAATTCTCTTTTTTCCTTAAAACCAAATTCTCTTTTTTTCTTTTTCGAAAGTTCGGGTATTTCTTTTTTTACTTTTTCAGATTCTTCCTTTGTAGTATTCGCATTTTCCAAGGATGTTCTGTATAAAGAATAATTACCCGGAAAATCTTTGATGATACCATCGCCTTCAAATACAAATAAATGCTCAATCAGGCGATCCATAAAATACCTGTCGTGAGATACAATGAGTACACAGCCGGGAAATTCTGATAAAAAATTTTCCAACACACTCAATGTTGGTAAATCGAGATCGTTGGTCGGTTCATCCAGGATTAAAAAATTAGGATTACGAAAAAGAATGGATAATAAATGAAGTCTTCTTTTTTCTCCACCACTCAATTTGCTGATATAGGTATATTGTTTGTCGGGTTCAAATAAAAAAAGCTGGAGAAATTGTGCTGCACTCAACGAACCGCCTTTTGACAATGGAAAATGCTCTGCAATATTTTTTACATATTCAATTACCCTGCAATCATTTTTTATAGTCAATCCTTCTTGTGTATAATGACCGAAAACAACTGTGTCGCCAACATTTATTTTTCCACTGTCTGCTTTCTCTATACCTTGAATGATGTTGAGAAAAGTAGATTTTCCTGTCCCGTTTTTTCCGATAATTCCTATTTTTTCGCCTTTCTTAAAGGTGTAATCAAAGCCTTTTAAAATTATTTTGTCACCAAAATTTTTGTAAACTTTTTTCAGTTCAATAATTTTTCCGCCAAGGCGATTCATTTTAACATCCAATTGCAATTGTTGTTCGGCAATTTGTGTTTTGGCTTTTTTTTCTATTGTATAAAAATTATCCTGGCGGCTTTTGCTTTTGGTTGTTCGGGCTCTGGGTTGTTTGCGCATCCATTCCAGTTCTTTCCGATACAGATTTTTAGCTTTATCGATACTGGCATTAGTGTTTTCAATCCTGATAGATTTGTTTTGTAAGTAGGTTTGATAATCGCCTTTATGAAAATAAAGTTGACCATCTTCGAGTTCCCAAATTTCAGTACAAGTGGCATCTAAAAAATAGCGGTCGTGGGTAACGAGTATCAATGTAATATTTTCTTTTTCGAAATATTCTTCTAACCATTCTACCATTGCTACATCTAAATGATTGGTAGGTTCATCCATGAGTAATAGCACATGTTGTGATTCGAAGCCGATGTCGATGAGTGTTTTGGCCAGGGCAATTCTCTTTTTCTGTCCTCCGCTTAAATTTTTTACCGGGCGATGAAGTTGGTCAATATTTAATTTGCTGAGTATTTGTTTTATTTTGGCTTCGAAATTCCAGGCATTCAAAGTATCCATTTTGCTTACAGCATCATTGACCTGGCTTACATCGCCATTTTCAGTTGCAGCTTTCAAAACCTTGATAGCATTCAACACCGGATGGTCAAGATGAAAAATATTTTGTAAAATGGTGGCTTCTTCAGCAAAGTCAGATTCTTGCTCGAAAAGTATAACCGATACATCTTTGTGAATCCATAATTTTCCTTCATCAGCTTTTTCACGGCCTGCCAGCATTTTTAATAAGGTAGATTTCCCGGTTCCGTTTTTGGCTACCAATGCAATCCTGTCACCTTCTTCAATATGAAAACTGATGTTCGTAAAAAGTGGTTCTACACCATAGCTGATTCCTAGATTTTCTGCCGAAACGTAATGCATTTTACAAAGATAGTTTATCGTGAAGCGAATAAAATTAAGAGGCAAAGAAAAACTGTCAGTAGTAGAATGATCAGGATTGAATATTTCTCCCGGCGATGGGTTTTATTTATTTTTTTTGTAAATGAGGCAATTACATCCTGCGTTGGTTGATGATGGCCGGCTAATTGTTGCAGCTGCGATACGATAGGTTGGTTAAAAGCCGGTGGTAAATGTTTTATTGTTTTTAATATGGTTTGAATAATTTGTGTATTTGTTTGTGGGTCTTGATAGGATTGTAATTTTTGAATTGTATCATCAGATAACAATTCTGTAAGATAATTGACGAGGCCTTGTTTATCCATTCTGTACAAATCCACAGTTGCGACATACCTCTCTACTTCGAGGGCTTGTTTTAATATTGAAACCGGTGTAATTGTCGTTTGCATTTTCTTGTTGCCAGTACTTTGATGGTACCAACGTTGTTGCAGATAGGCTGCTTTTTTAGCAGGATTGGTCAGATTTTCATACGCCTCTTTGATTTCATGAAACCGAGTTGCCGCAGCCGGGTTATTTTGGTTTTTATCAGGATGCAATGCCTGGGCCAATTGCCGGTACGATTTTTTTATTTCTTCGGGGGTGGCGGTTGGTGGAATATTTAATATGGAATAATAGTCTTTCAAATTATCTGGTTGTGCAATTTTCGAATTTCGGAAAATTTAATTTTCATTTTTGTTGAAAGGGCTAAGCAACAAGTTTAAATTTTTAAAATGCAATAATTTGCTGGCGCAAAGTATTGAGAATTTTTAGTTCTTCTTACCTTTAGCGCCAAAATTTATTAAAATGAAAGTAAAATTATTTTTAACTGCATTAGGGTTTATGGTTTTTGCTTCCTGCAAAAACGCATCCGATAGCAAAGAAGCTACAACTGATTCTACCAATCAGACTGAGCAACATGACATGACTGAAAATACAACCGGCGTTCCGGATATGCCTGCCATTCCGGAAGGTGCCAAAGTCGAGTTTAAAAATTTAAAAGACAATGCTACAATTTCTTCACCATTTACATTGCAAATGGGCGTAGAGAATATGCAAGTAGATTCTGCCGGCCCGGTAAAACCCGGCTCTGGCCATCACCATTTATTTATTGATGGGCCCGATTCTTTGGCACAAGGAACTGTTGTACCAAAAGACTCTACACATATTCATTTTGGCAATGCACAAACTTCTTATGAATTGCAACTTACTCCCGGTAAACATAAATTGACTTTGCAGTTTGCTGATGGTTTGCATCGCTCCTATGGAAGTCAACTTTCAAAAACGATAACAGTAAATATTAAATAAGACTCATTATTTTACGTTTAACAAAATTTTAGAATCGGCTGATCATTGCGACAGCCGATTTTTTATTTTAACAATTAGCACAATGTTTTCATAAAATATGAAAGCTTTCGTTGCGCTGGCCACGAATGGCACAGTAATGGCGTCATATAAGGTGTTCAATCGAAAAATTTATTATGCCATTTACTTTTACAAAAAATCTTAGTATGAAACGTATCTTGAAAACTTTAATTATTACCTGTTCTGTGTTTTTGATCAGCGCAACCGCCAATGTTTCAAAAGCACAATATGGCAATGATTATAATGACAACAGTTATAACAACAGTTATGACAATGAATATGACAACGGTTATAACAACCGTGATATTTCCTATCAAACATTTTATGATGAATTAAGTCCCTACGGTCAGTGGGTCAATTATCCGGGACACGGATTTGTTTGGGTGCCGGATGTTCAGGGGGATTTTCAACCCTATAGTACCAACGGACATTGGGTATGGACGAATGATTACGAATGGATGTGGGTATCTGATTATAATTGGGGTTGGGCTCCTTTTCACTATGGTCGTTGGGATTATGACAATTACTATGGTTGGTATTGGGTGCCGGGTTATGAATGGTCACCTGCCTGGGTTGCCTGGCGGGATGGAGGCGATTATTATGGCTGGGCGCCGATTCGTCCCGGAATTAATATTAGTGTCAATTTCAATATCGGATCCTATGCACCACCGTATAATTTCTGGTGTTTTGCGCCACGTCGTTATATTACTTCGCCAAGAATTAGTTTGTATTATGTTAATAGAAGTTTGAATATTAATATCATTCATCAAACAAGAATTATTGTCAATAACTACAGATATAATCGCCATTACGGTTTATTTTCCGGTCCGCGGCGTTATGATGCTGAAAGATATTGTGGAAGAATTAATCCGATTCGTATTCAACGTTCATACCGGCCGGGCCGCTCGGTGTTCAACAGGAATGTAGTTTCTGTATATCGGCCGAATGTCAGTAGAGTGAACAATCGAAATATTGCTCCAAGACATTATCAAAATTTTGAAAGAAGGTCCGGTTCTTTCAGAAGCAATCGGATGACGAATAATGCGAGGGTCAGAAATAATAGGGCTATCAATAACAACCGAAATGTTTTTGAAAGAAGAAATAATAATTTACCACAACGCCGGGTAATGCGACAGCCGGATTCACGGAGAATCAACAGCACTCCTGATCGTAATAACAGGCGAATGGAAAGAAGTAATGAAAATACAAATCGGCGACCTGATCGAAGGAATCAAATTCGGCCGGAGCAAAGACGAAATAATGATAATGTTCGAACGCAACGAAATACTACAACCAATAATCGCAATCAGTCCGATATTTTTCAGCGCCGCTCCAATCCTTCAACTCGTCAACCGAGTCAGAACAACCGGCAACGTAATGTGCAACGAACACCTAACCGGACATTTGAAAGAAGGCAGGCTCCGCAACGTAATAAACCTGTAAGAGTGCAACAGAATGAAAATAGAAAACCTTCTACCATGAAACGTTCTCCTTCGAAAAGAGAAGCGAAAAGAAGATTTTAAAATTTATTTTTTAGAAAAACAAAGCCTCCATTTCCGGAGGCTTTGTTAATTGGGTAGCATATTTTTAATTTGTTTCAACAGTCATATAATTTTCAACCGGCTCGCAGGTACAGATTAAATGCCGGTCACCAACTGTATTATTCACCCTGGCAACAGCAGGCCAGAATTTATTGTGTGCGACATAAGCTAAAGGAAATGCCGCTGCTTGTCTTGAATAAGGATGTTGCCAATCATCGTTTATGACCATTTGTTGTGTATGAGGTGCATTTTTTAATGGATTATTTACTCTGTCAGCTTTGCCTTCTTCGATCATTTTGATTTCATTTCGAATAGCCAATAATGCATCGCAAAAACGATCCAATTCTGCTTTGTCTTCACTTTCGGTGGGTTCTATCATTATCGTTCCGGGCACAGGAAAGCTCATTGTGGGAGCATGGAATCCATAATCAATCAAACGCTTGGCTACATCTTCGGCTTCTATACCTGCAGTTTTTTTGAATGGCCTTAAGTCCACAATAAACTCATGTGCACACTGGCCGTTATTATTGGTATATAAAATATCGAATTCGGTAGCCAATCTTGCCCGCATGTAATTGGCGTTTAACATGGCAATTTCGGTGGCATATTTTACACCTTTCGCACCCAGCATTCTGATATAAGCATAAGATATAAGCAGGATAGAAGCGGAACCGTATGGAGCAGCAGCTACTGCATGTTTTGACTGTGTATAAAAATGTCCGGGAAGATATTTTGCCAAATGTTCTTTTACACAAATAGGGCCAACACCGGGACCGCCGCCACCATGTGGAATGGCAAAAGTTTTATGTAAGTTCAAGTGGCAAACATCTGCGCCGATTAATCCAGGAGCTGTTAAACCAACCTGCGCATTCATATTGGCACCATCCATATATACCTGGCCACCGTGCTGATGAATAATAGAATTGATTTCTTTAATTGTTTCTTCATACACGCCATACGTACTCGGATAAGTAATCATGATGCCGGCCAATTCTCGGCTGTGTTGTGCTGCTTTTTCTTTCAGATCATTTACATCAATATAACCGTTTTCCAATGCTTTTATAACGACAACCTGCATGCCAGCCATGACTGCCGAAGCCGGATTGGTGCCGTGTGCCGATACAGGTATTAACATTATTTTTCGTTGATGATCACCATTTTGTTCATGGTAAGCTTTGATGGTAAGCAATCCTGCATATTCACCTTGTGCACCACTATTGGGTTGTAAACTGCAATAATCAAGTGCTGTTATTTTACATAAATAATTACTGAGTTCTTCAATGATAGTTGTATAGCCTGCTGCTTGTTCTTTGGGCACAAACGGATGTATTTTTGACCAATGTGCCCAACTGAGTGGAATCATTTCAGAAGCTGCATTCAATTTCATCGTACAGCTACCCAAAGAAATCATAGAAGTGTTTAATGCCAGGTCTTTATTCTCCAAGCTTTTGATATACCGCATCATTTGCGTTTCACTTTTATGTGCATTGAAAACCTGTTGCGTTAAAAAAGTCGACGTTCTTTTTAATGAAGAAGGAATTCGTTCTAAAGCAAAATCTTCATCTATATTAAAAGCTACCGGATCAGTTTCATTTTCAAAACAATTTATCAGGTCGTACAAATCATGAATATCGGTCGTTTCATCAAGAGAAATACCAATCATGTTTTCATCGAAGTATCGGAGGTTTATCTTTTGCTTTTCTGCTTTTGCTCTTATTGTTGTTACATTTTCGACCCGGATAACGATTGTATCAAAAAAGTTATGAGCTATTAATTGAAAACCTTTTTCTTCTAAAGTGGTAGCAACAGTTTGTGTAAGCGTCGCAATTCTGATAGCAATGTTTTTTAATCCATCGGGCCCGTGAAAAACGGCATACATAGCTGCCATATTAGCCAACAAAGCCTGGGCTGTACAAATATTGGAAGTTGCTTTTTCTCTTTTGATATGTTGTTCCCTGGTTTGCAAAGCCATCCGTAAAGCCCTGTTGCCGAGTGCATCCACACTGATTCCAATAATGCGGCCGGGGATATTTCTTTTGAATGCATCTGTGGTAGCCATAAATGCAGCATGAGGGCCACCGTATCCGAGCGGTACACCAAATCTTTGTGCACTACCAATGGCTACATCAGCACCCAATTCGCCGGGTGGTGTCAGTAAAGTGAGTGCCAGTAAGTCGGTAGCCATGGTAATAAAAGCACCGGCTTTATGTACATCGGCAATAAAAGCCGAATAATCTTCAATGGAGCCTTTGTCATTTGGATACTGAACAATAGCACCAAAATATGTTTCATCGATGTTGGCAGAATTGTAATCGCCGATAACGATTTCAATACCGATTGGTTTTGCCCTGGTTTGTAACACATCTATCGTTTGCGGAAAGATTTCTTTGTCCACAAAAAAATTCGGCCTTTCGATATGCGTTTTTTTAGTGGCTGATTGCAAATTGCAAAACTCATGGTCATGGCTTCTGCAGCAGCGGTGGCTTCATCTAAAAGTGATGCATTTGCAATGGGAAAGCCTGTGAGATCACTCACCATGGTTTGAAAGTTGAGCAATGCTTCTAAACGTCCTTGTGCAATTTCCGCTTGGTAGGGTGTGTACTGTGTATACCAACCAGGATTTTCTAAAATATTTCTTAAGATAACGGTGGGTGTGTGACAACCATAGTAGCCGGTACCGATGTAAGAACGCCAAACTTGGTTTTTATCTGCGATGGATTGAAATGCTTTGAGAGCATCTGCTTCAGACAAGGCGTCTGGGAGAGCAAGCGGTTTTTTTAATT
>JAGQWM010000042.1 GCA_020437365.1 Chitinophagaceae bacterium
GAAGTGTTAAACAATCGATTGTCGTTAGGTATATTTACGGCCAGTACAGTTGCGTCACTGTGAATGCGGGCCAGGTCGCCGTTTCCTTTCGGTATGACCAAAACAACTTTCCATGCTTTGGAAGGAACCGTAATTCTTCCACCAGCTAAAAATGAAGTAGTACCATTGAGACCATAACCACCTGAACCGGTTACACCTACATAGACAAAAGCTTCGTTGCCGGTACCCACAAGATTATCTCGGATAAAAGTTTCCAATCCTTCCCAAGGGCCTTGGTTCAGATTAGGTGCTTGCGGAAAAATATTGGTCATTAAGAAAGTAGCAGAATTACCGGCTGTAGTTGCTGTTCTATCACCGGAAGGGCACATGTGGCCTCTGTCGAAACCGCTACCATTATAATCTTCATTTTGCACCTGGTACCATGCACCGGGTAATAATGCATCGCCCCGAAAATTATTGGAACGAGGCACACTTCCTAAATCTTCACTCTGCAAATGCCAAGCTACCCAATTGGAGGTTCCACGAGTGGAGCTATAACTAATTTTATAATACGTATTATCTTTTAAATAATTGTCAACGTTGCTGGATGAACCCGTAGCATTGGTTGGATTGCCCGGAAGCAAAGGGTCATTATCAGTTACAGGCGTAGGCGGCGGCGGCGGTGGTGGTGTTACACCTCCACCTTTTTTGCAACTTGTAAATAGAAATAGTGTACAAACTAAAACAATGAATATTCTTTTCATCCCGGAAAGATAATTACTTCGTCGCATAAAATGAATATTTATAAAAAAAAGCTTCCTGGTTTAAGCGGAAGCCTGTGGTAAAGTTTTCTTCTTTATAAGACTAAAACCGGGCCATTCCATACCAATAATTCCTGGCATAAAACTGCTTAATTCTTGCAATTTCAAATCTACGCTGACGATTCAATTTGCGTATTTTTTTCATTTTTACAATCGGACGCATATAGAAGTTATTTTTTACATACCTGATTCTACGATTGTATTTTCTGTTGATAAAAAAAATGGCTTGTTGCATTTGCATGTTTCCTTTAAATTTTTTTGCAATAGGATAAACGGAAAAGTTTACGGCCACTTTTGTTCCTCTTTTGTGTTTGACACCTCGTTGTGCATTGGCCACAGTTAAAATACTAAAGGCTATCATTAGTGTAAATAGTTTTTTCATAATGTACGTTTTTAAGGGTGAATAAATCTATTTCTTTGACGGAAAACCACAGCGTAGTTTTACAAAAAAATTGTTAAGAGATCGTTTTCTAAATAGAAAAATTCTCAAAAACAAATATTGAAAATGAATATTTTAGGTAAATGTGTAGAACTTTTTTTTTCGGAGGATTATTTTTTATCGTACATTTTGTTTGCGATTAAAGATTTCAACTATTCTAAACTGTTAGTAACCTAAAACCTTCATTATGAAAAAATTCATTTTTGTATTGAGCGGCTTACTCTTTACTACACTAAGCTTTGCGCAACGAAAACTAATTTTACCTGAACAAACCGAAAACATTTTCCCCCGTTGGGTAAATGGCGACCGTGATTTTTGGGGACATGGCCCTATTCTCAGCGGAAATGTCAGCGTCGCTATTGCCGATGGAAAAGCACAGTTAATAGCGTTTATAAACCTTCGATTGGAAGAAGATGGTGGCGACCATAGTGCAGCAACGATTAACGAAACAAGGTTAATTTATAATGCACCTGCCGGTAAACAAATCAGAAGTATCATTACACCTACGAGTTTAACTTCTAATTGGAATCAGAAATTAAAATATAGTGAGAACAGGATACACGGACCCAGAAACACACCGGTTAGCGAACTTAGGGTTCGGGGTGATGGCGAATCGAAAGATATTGGAAATGATACCAAAGATGACAGTTACATCGCAGTAAAATTTGGCCCGATGGTGATAGAATTGGAACCACTGTCATCCGGAATTCGGGAAGTGACTTTGAATAAATCTTTGTTCGGTGGTGTATTAAATGATAAATTCAGAGGCTCTCATGGTAAAATAAATACTTATGGCCCCCGGCATGGTAATTCCTGGTTTAAACCACATGATGCCTGGATTAAATTTCCCGATGCTATACGTCGTGATACATTGTTTTTTACAGATTTAAAGGAAATTTTAATTTCACCTCGACGGTATAATTATAATGATATAAGACTACAAAGCATTACCGCAAGGCCTTCAGGAAAATACTTAATGATCAGTGTCAATTGGGAAGGCGATGGCAAAGAATTAATTGGGCATTGTGTCAATGATATCGGTTGTGGTTTTGGCAGCCCTTCAGTGCAGTTGGACGATCTAAAAATATTAATTAAAGTTCGGCCATTTACCAGCGGTGGCAAATTGACTTTTGATCCGGGCGATGTACAAGTTGGGTTTTCTTATAAATACAGTGCCGATTGTGGCATTTTGACGGAACTCTGCAAAGAAATATTTAAAGACCCATTGCAAAACGCTTTATTTATGACCAAGTTCAGATTGGCAGATGTATTAAATGCACCGGACACAAGAAACCAAATTGCCAATGCATTGACAACTGGTGTTTTGCAATACGTCAGAACGATTGGACACTTTCCTACTGCGTCGCAAGTAATAGGTGTGAAAGACGTTGGGAATAATATTGTATTCCTATGTCGGTAATAAAATTAATTATTGTAAAGTAGCACCTTGTTCGATCCAGCAACGAATGATTTCCCGTTCTTCGGGTGTCATATTGGTTTTATTATTTTGAGGCATTGTCTTGGTGAGAACGACACGTTGTAAAATGAGGTCTTTCTTTGCCAGTATTTCCGATGGCGTATCAAATTTTACGCCATTGGGAGCTACGGTATAAACATCATCCACAGGCTGCGAAGAATGACAATGTACACAACGAAGCTGAATGATAGTATTGACTTGTGCAAAACTGATGTCATTGCATTTTGTTCGACTTGGTTGCGGCGCCGATACATACGCAACAGCTAATAAAATAAGTACCGAAACCGGTAAAATCCAAACACTGAAACGGCCTTGTTCCCGCAGGTTCAGCCAATGCTTAATTCCGGCACTGGCAATCGTAATGGCGGATAAAATAATCCATTGGTGGGCATTGCCAAAAGTGCTCGGAAAATGATTACTCACCATTACAAATAAAACAGGCAATGTAAAATAGTTATTATGAATAGAACGAAACAAGGCATTCTTTCCTTTTTGTGCATCAGGCGCTAATCCTTTTTTAGCGGCATTGACCATGGCTTTTTGTGAAGGAATGATGACAAAAAAAACATTGGCTGCCATCAGGCTTCCAATCATGGCACCGAAATGAATATAAGCACCACGTCCACTGAAAACATGTGCATAGAAAAAAGCAAACCCAACCAATAATAAAGTACCAACGAGGGTAAACAGCCAGGGTATTTTTCGCAAAGGCGATTTACATAACAAATCATACAACAACCAGGCGACAATGAATGAACCAATACCGATACTGACAGCGGCAATGGTGCTGAGTTTCATCACATGATCATCAATCAATAATGCGGATGCGTTAAAATAATACACAATAAACAACAAGGCAAAACCCGATAACCAGGTGAAATAGGCTTCGTACTTGAACCAATGTAAGTGCCGGGGAATTTTTTTCGGTGCTACTTTATATTTTTCTAAATAGTAAAAACCGCCACCGTGTACTGCCCATAAATTGCCGGCCAGTTCGTCCCTGATACCATCTGTTCTGTTCAATGCATTTTCCAGGAAAACAAAATAAAAAGAAGCTCCAATCCAGGCGATGCCAAACGTGATATGCATAACCCGTACCACAATATTGAGCCATTCCATCAAATGATTTTCATAAACAGTTCCTTGCAATAACAAATAAATGCCCGCAATCATTCCGAGAATAACGGCAACAATTGCTGCGTAAATAAAGTTTTGAATTTTTGATGTTTTTGCTATTTGTGATTCATCGGTTATTGTATGCATGACCGTACGGAGGCGATATGTCATCACAATCAACATAACGAAAATGGTGAAAGAAAGTATCAATAAAAGAAGCGGCATAGTTTTTTTAAAATAAAAATTTTATCACCAAAGTAGAAAAATGTTTTCATTAATTTTAATGAAATTGGGATGAAGCAAAAAATCCCATGTATTTCAATGGTTATTGCACAACTGAATTGAATGTTTGATATCGTAATACAATCAGAAAGAGTATTGACAGCTGAGGCCTGTCAACGAGCCGCTGTTTGCGTCAAAAATGGAAAAATTGTAGCCATTGAAAAGACATTACCAAGCGGCGATTTTCCTGTTGAGGATGTTGGCAATCATGTGCTGATGGCCGGCGTTGTAGATCCGCATGTGCATATCAACGAACCGGGCCGTACCGATTGGGAAGGATTTGATACAGCCACAAAAGCGGCGGTAGCCGGCGGTATTACTTCTCTTATAGAAATGCCATTGAATGCATCGCCTGTAACGACGACCACAGCCGCATTCGATAAAAAAATAGCAGCCACTAAAGGGCAGTTGCATACAAATTGTGGATTTTGGGGTGGCATTATACCGGGCAATACAAATGAAATTGAACCTTTGATAGAAAAAGGAGTTCCCGGGTTCAAAGCATTTCTTACGGATTCAGGCATTGACGAATTTCCGAATGTCGAGGAAGATGATTTGCGCAAAGCCATGCCCATCTTAGCCCGGCACAATGTACCCTTGCTGGTGCATAGTGAATGGGCTACTGCAGTTCCTGGAATTCCGGTTAGTAGTCGCCGTTATATAGATTACCTGCACGCAAGGCCTCGTAGTTGGGAAGATAATGCCATTGCATTGCTCATAAAACTTTGCGAAGCCTATAATTGCAAAACACATATTGTTCATTTATCTTCTGCCGATTCGATTGCACAAATCCAAACAGCGAAAGAAAAAGGGTTACCACTAACTGCGGAAACTGCACAACATTATTTATATTTTACTGCCGAAGAAATAGAAGATGGAAAAACTGAATATAAATGTGCTCCACCTATTCGGGAAAAAGAAAATAATGAACGTTTATGGCAGGCATTAACTAAAGGCATCATTGATTTTGTAGCTACCGACCATTCGCCTTCTTTACCGGCCATGAAAGAAATAACTTCCGGCGATTTTATGAAAGCCTGGGGCGGCATTTCATCATTGCAATGGGCGTTGCCGATTTTATGGACGGTGGCACAAAAGAAAAATGCAGGACTTACAAACATCGCCGCATGGCTTTGCGAAAAACCGGCATTATTACCTCAGTTAGAATCTAAAGGAAAAATAGCCGTCGGGTATGATGCGGATTTTGTAGTGTGGAATCCCGAAGAAAAATTTATCATTACGAAAGAAAAAATTTTACATAAACATTCATTGACACCTTATCTTGGTAAAGAACTTTCCGGTGTCATTAAACAAACATGGATTAACGGAGAAAAACTATTTGAAAATGAAAAATTTTTACATTTGAATAAAGGAAAAATTCTACGATGGTAACAGAAAAAGAACAACCGGCATTTACAAAAATGACCAACCTGGCAGCGGTGCAATTAGGTGCCCAAACACTTGCTTGCAGCGATGATTTTTTTGCAGCAATGGAAAACCTCATCAAACCGGGTCGAGGTATTTTTATTGCTGATAAATATACCGACCGCGGTAAATGGATGGACGGATGGGAAAGCCGAAGGAAAAGAACTCCCGGCAACGATTGGTGCATTATCCGACTTGCAACTACCGGAAAAATAGAAGGCGTGGACATAGATACCAATCATTTTTTGGGTAACCATCCGCCATTTGCATCCATTGAAGCTGTGAATATTCCTGACGATACTTCTATTGATTTTGCAAAAGCCGAGTGGAAAGAAATTTTACCAAAATCACCCTTGCAACCCGGTGCTCAAAATTTTTATACCATCACAGACGACAATCTTTACACCCATATCAAATTGACGATTTATCCCGATGGAGGAGTCGCCCGATTGAAAGTGTATGGTCAGGTGGTGACAGATTGGACAACTGTTATCGAAAATGAAACCATCAATTTGGCGGCAGCCACTTTAGGTGCAAAATCACTTTGTTGCAATGATATGTTTTTCTCACATATCGACAACCTTTTATTGCCAGGCAAAGGCGTCAACATGGGCGATGGTTGGGAAACCAAAAGAAGCCGTGTACCGAATAACAAAGATTGGGTAATTATCCGCTTGGCGCATAAAGGGCTGATTAAAAAAGCGGTTATTGATACCTGTTATTTTAAAGGAAATTATCCGGATAGTTGCACACTCGAAGGTTGTCTATGGCAAAATCAATTGGAAGATGCATTAACGGCAGAGGATACTGACTGGCAAATAATTTTACCACAATCAAAATTATCGGCAGATTGTGAACAGGTTTTTACAGAAGAAATTAAAAATAAAGGGCCATTTACGCATGTCCGCCTGACGATTTTTCCGGATGGCGGCATCAGTCGGTTACGTTTATGGGGAAACATTTCAAAATGACCATTACAACATTCAATACATTATCGCAGCATGAGCGGCAAAAGAATTTATTCAACTGTTGTGGTGCTACCCGTTGGGTAAAAAAAATGATGCAAGCATTTCCGTTTGAAAATAAGGAGGCTTTATTAAACGCAGCCAAAAAAAACTGGCAAGCCTGTTCGGAAAATGACTGGTTAGAAGCATTTCAGCACCATCCCAGGATTGGCGATGTAAAATCTTTGGCCAAAAAATATTCAGATACGGCTCGTTGGGCTAAAAACGAACAAGGCGCTGTAGAAGCAGCACCTTTAAAAACCATTGAAGCCCTGGCTGAAGGCAATCGTTTGTATGAGGAAAAATTCGGGTTTATCTTTATTGTCTGTGCTACGGGAAAATCAGCTGCCGCAATGTTGCAACTGTTAGGAGACCGGTTGAAAAATGAACGAAATGAAGAATTAAAAATAGCGGCTGCTGAACAAGAAAAAATAACGGAACTACGCTTACAAAAATTATTGACATGAGCCAACTGACAACACATATACTCGATACTTCGAGTGGACAACCGGCACCGGGCATTGAAATTATTTTGTATCAACAAAAAAATGCACAATGGGAAATACTTGCCAAAGGAAAAACAAATAACGATGGCAGAGTGGCCGATCTTTTGCCAAAAGAAAAAATATTAGAACCGGGACAATATAAATTGAAATTTGAAACCCAACCCTATTTTAATAAACAAAACATTCAAACATTTTATCCTTATGTAGAAATTAGTTTTCAGATTACGGATGCAACACATTATCATGTACCCTTATTATTAAATCCATTTGGCTACACAACCTACCGTGGATCTTAATGACTATAAAAAAATGAATTATGAACTTATCCATTGCAGATATTGAAAGAGACATTTTAATGAATGCATTAAAAACGGCCAACCTGTCTTTCCAAAAAACCTATCCCGGCGATAAGCCGGACCGACAGCCTGTTCATACTGTGTACGGTGGTGCCAATCTTTTTAAATCGGACACCTGTATCAAATTGGGAGAAATTGCCTTGAAAAATTTATTGACCTTTGCACCCGATTTTGTGACATTGGCCAAAGTCCTCGAATTAGAAGGGAATACATATTTGTCCGGCGATAAAAAGAAAATAAAAAAACTAACAAAGAGCCTCGACAAATTGAGTGAAGCCAAAAGAAAAAAACATCCGGCTTGGTTGGCTTATACGGTGTACAAAAAAATTATTCAAAAATTGCAAACAGAAGCGGTAGAAGATTTCAGAATTGACTTTGAAGATGGATTTGGCAATAGGCCCGATGCAGAAGAAGATGCTACGGCCGAACAAGCAGCCCTGGAATTAGCCAAGGGTATGCAGGAGAAAACGATTTCGCCTTTTATCGGCATTCGTATCAAACCCTTTACCGAGGATTTAAAAAACCGTGGCGTTCGGACACTCGATATTTTTCTGACTACATTACTACAGACAACAAAAGGACAATTGCCGGAAAACTTTATTGTCATGCTGCCCAAAGTAACCATCCCTGAGCAAGTGGCAACAATGGTTCGGCTATTAGAAATTATTGAAAAGAAAAACAATTTACCGGCCGGCGTTTTGAAGATGGAAACAATGGTAGAAGCCACACAAATAATTATGGATGATGAAGGCAGAAATCCTTTGATGAAAATAGTAAGAGCCGGTGAAGGAAGACTCATAGCGGCGCATTTCGGCACTTACGATTATACCGCATCTTGTGGCATTACAGCTAAATACCAAACCATGGACCACCCGGTTTGCGATTTTGCCCATCACATGACGAAAGTTGCCTTGGGCGGTACCGGCATTTTCTTATCAGATGGTGCAACAAATGTAATGCCCGTGGCACCTCACCGGGAGAAAAAACTGACAGCAGCACAGAAAAAAGAAAACAGAAACACTGTACACAATGCCTGGAAAATTGGATACGGACACACCATGCACTCTTTAATCAACGGTTTTTACCAAGGCTGGGATTTGAACCCGGCACAATTGCCCATGCGGTATGCTGCTACTTATACATTCTTTTTAAGTAGCATTGAAGATGCCACTCATCGCCTAAAATTATTTGTAGAACGAGCCGCTATTTCCACCCTTACCGGCGATATTTTTGACGATGCAGCTACCGGCCAGGGATTATTGAATTTCTTTTTGAAAGCCATGAATTGTGGTGCTATAACAGAAGAAGAAGCCACTGCAACAGGATTGACCGTCGAAGAAATAAGAACCCGTTCATTCTATAAAATTTTGCAAGGCAGAAGAAAAAAATAAACCCATTGTCTTTACAAAAAATGATTGCTAAAAATAATTAAGATGAAAATTGCTGTACTCGGTGCCGGAATGGTGGGCAGTGCCATCGCAGTAGACCTGGCAAAAGATTTTTTGGTCACTTCTTTTGATAGGGATGAAAATAACCTAACAGCATTGCATAAACGCAATTCAGCTGTACAAACAATTGCAGCCGACCTGTCTGACTATACGCAATACAAAAATTGGTTCGCTGGTTTTGATTTATTCGTTACTGCCGTTCCGGGCTTTATGGGATTTAAAACCTTGGAACATATTATTGATTTAGGAAAAAATGTAGTCGATATTTCTTTTTTCCCGGAAAATGCTTTGGAGCTCGATAAAAAAGCAAAAGAAAAAAATGTAACTGTCATTACAGATTGTGGCGTGGCACCGGGCATGAGCAATTTAATTCTCGGCCGGTATAATGAAGAGATGAAAGTTCAATCCTTTGCCTGTTATGTAGGCGGCTTGCCCAAAGAAAGAAAACCACCTTTTGAATATAAAGCTCCTTTTTCACCTATTGATGTGATTGAAGAATATACACGTCCTGCAAGATTGGTAGAGCAAGGAAAAATTGTTACAAAACCGGCCCTGAGTGAAAGAGAGGTGATGAACTTTACACAAGTCGGACAATTGGAAGCATTTAATACCGATGGCTTGCGGTCTTTGATTTATACCATGAAGCATATCCCCGAAATGAAAGAAAAAACATTGCGCTATCCGGGACATATCGATTTGATTATTGCTTTGCAAAAAGCAGGTTTTTTTAGTACAGAAGAAATTTCTGTAAAGAACCTAAGCATTCAACCACTTAATGTTACTTCAAAAATATTGATGAATGAATGGAAATTAACTCCCGGCGAAAAAGAATTTACCGTAATGCGGGTTGTCGTGCAGGGTGAAGACAAAACCATACAATATAATTTATACGATGAATACGATGTAGCCTCGCAAACTTCATCGATGGCCCGGACAACCGGATATACTTGTACAGCTGCCGTACATATATTGGCCCAAAATATGTTTTCTGAAAAAGGCGTTTTTCCACCTGAATTCATGGGGAAAGATAAAACCTGTTTCGACTTTATTCTCCATTATTTGAAAGACAGAAATGTCAATTGGCAGCAATCTGTTGATGTCTTAAAAAAATAAAGAGGCTGACTACAACAAGCCAACCTCTTTTCACTATAAATCAATTTTATTAAACTGCTTCGGCTACCACTTCTTTCACTTCAGGAATCATTCTTTTCATCATGCCTTCGATACCGGCTTTCAATGTAATCATGGATGAAGGACATCCACTGCAACTTCCCTGCATGGCAAGATTAACGGTGCCGGCTTCATAACTTTTAAATTGAATAGCACCGCCATCCATTTCTACCGCAGGCCGCACATAATTGTCGAGCAATTCTTTGATGCGTTTTACAATATCATCGTCATCGGCTGACACTTCATTGCTACTGGTTATAGCTACTTCCGCCAGTTCTTCTTCATTGACAACCGGTTTGCCTTCTTCAATATATTTTTTCAAAAAATCTCGCATGGATGGAATAATATCCTGCCAATCTTCCGTATCGCTGGTTTTTGTAAGTGTTACAAAATTGCTGGCAATAAATACGGCCTTAATAAAAGGAAAGCCAAATAATTCCGTAGCCAAAGGAGAAGGCTTGGCAGATTCCACATCCGGACAATCGAGGCTTTTGCCGGGATACAAAAGTTTATTCGCCACAAACTTCATCGTTTCGGGGTTGGGCGTCATTTCCGTATAAATACTGATAATGGGATTTCCTGTTTTAATCATAACACACTATTTAATTTGAATAGCAGCAACTGCCGCAAAATGCAAAATTAGTGAGATTTCCCAGCATTTTATTTACGAATGAAGGAAACATGAAATGAAGAATAAGCCGATTGCAGGCTTTTTCAATGGCTTTAATTTACTTTGCCGGAAAAGTATTTTTAACCTTTTGATAAAAAAATGAAAAAAGTCTATTACCTCGGCACCTGTACGACCTGTCAACGAATTTTGAAAGAAACCGGGCTGGAAAAAAAGGGATTTATTTTACAGGACATAAAGACCGAAAAAATTACTGCGGCACAATTAACCGAAATGAAACAAATGGCAGGAAGTTATGAAGCATTATTCAGCCGCCGCTCCATGAAATATCAATCCATGGGATTGAAGGATAAAACGCTGACAGAAAAAGATTTTCGAAAATTGATTTTAACAGAATATACTTTTCTGAAAAGACCGGTTATAATTATCGGCACCCAAATTTTTATTGGCAATGCCAAAAAAACGATTGAAGATGTAAAAAAGAGTATAGCAAAAACTAAGTAACTACAGCTGTTTTTTCTTTACTAAAAATTCTCTTTGTAATTAGTAAGCTGCAAACCATAAAAATTCCGGCCAGGAAAAAAGGAATTCCCGGAAAATGAAACGGAGCTTTATCCGTAGTAAAAAATTCGAAAAGATTATTCATAATCGGTGGCCCGATGATGACCGTCAAACTCATCAAACTCGTTAATGTTCCCTGCAATTCACCTTGTTCGTTATTGGCAACATGCCCCGCCAGTGTGGATTGCAATGCCGGTCCGGCAATACCTCCCAAACAGTAAGGAATCAAAATGGCAAACATCATCCAACCGGCAGTAGCAAAAGAAAAAAGCATTAATGAAATAACATATAAAGACAAGCCGGCGTAAATACTTTTTTCATTGCCGAGTCGTGGATTAATATATCTGGTCAAACCGCCTTGCACAATACCCACGGTGATGCCGACCACAGCAAGCGATAAACCTACAAGTTTTTCGGTCCAATTGAAGCGGTACATGGTAAAGAAACTCCAATTGGCTTGTATCGCTTGTGCAGCGAGATAAACTAAAAAATAAGTCAACGCCAAACCGCCAATGGCCGGACGTTTTTTCAAAAACTGTAAAGCGCCGAATGGGTTCGCTTTTTTCCATTCAAAAGGCCGACGGTTGTTTTTAGGTAATGATTCGGGCAATAAAAAATATCCGTATAACACATTGACAAAACAAAGAATGGCCGCAGCATAAAATGGTGTACGCAAACCCCAACCGGCCAACAAGCCGCCCAACGCCGGGCCAATGACAAACCCTAATCCGAAAGCGGCGCCAATCATACCAAAATTTTTTGTTCTGGTTTCCGGCGTACTTACATCCGCAATATAGGCAGCACCGGTGGTAAAACTGGCACCGGTCAACCCGGCAATAATTCTACCTACAAATAACCATCCATAAGTAGGCGCCAACGCCAGGAATAAATAATCAATACAAAAACCCAATAGTGAACCCAATAGCACCGGCCGCCGGCCAAAACGGTCGCTTAAGTTGCCAATAACCGGGGCAAATAAAAACTGCACAATGGCATAAGCCGACAATAACCAGGCTCCATAAGGGCTGGCTTCATTGATGCTGATGTGTTTTAATTCAGAAATTAACCGCGGCATGACGGGAATAATTAAACCCCAGCCCATCACATCAATTAATAATGTAACAAAGATAAATCCGACGCCGGCCTGTTTCTTCGATGCCATGACAGGAAAAATGTTGATTTTTTGTTTCGCTTATTCAAAAAAATAAGGAAGCGAAAATATATTTTTTTATGGAGAAATATTGATAAAAATCGGTGAGCATATTAATTATTTCGGTTGGTATGCGGTGCAGTAATACACAAAAAATTTTCTAACAGTTTTTCCGTTGTTTTTTATCAGTATAGGTTGTAATTGTTCTACATTGGTAAAATATTGATCCAAACTTTTCGGATATGATTTCGCTTTTTGTACATCTGTACCTTGAGGATCCGAATCAAGAAAAATGGCATTTTTTCCGGCCAATGCTGGTAAATTATTTTCTACATAATCTAATTCCAATGCTTTTTGGCCAATTACATTTTGGTAATACACTTTTTTTGTTAAATAAAAATTCAATACAGCCGAAGTTTTATATCCATCGGCAGAAAATACAAATGCATCAGGATGTTCAGTTTGTATTTTTTCTACCTGTGTGGCCAGTTTTTTCCAACCGAACCAAGTGTCATCCGATTTAACAGGAAAAATATAAAAGATTAATTCTATGGCTAACGCACAATGAATAATGAAAGAAACAATAACCTGGATACGAATCCATTTCTTGGTAAAAAAACGACTGACCCAAATGATTCCTGTAATATAAGCTGGCATCAACCAATTCAATTTGACCCAAATAAAAAAGGAAATGCCAAAGAAGAATAAAAAAGTAGGCAGGAAAAAACAAAGTAAAAATAATTGTGGAGTAGCTATTTGTTGCCCATGCCATTTTGTTCTTCGAAATGCTTTATACAGAAAGGCAACTAACCCGAAAAATAAAACCGGGATAAGGATGGCTGCCTGATGGCCGATGACACCCAGGAAATATTTGATATTGATAGTAAAATGCCGAACCGATTCGGCCCGGTTGGTTGTTTGAAACTGGATGGAAGCAAAATCATGTTGAATGTTCCAGATAATAACCGGCGAAATAGTTAATAGAAAAATAATAGCGGCCAGCCAATACCATTTGGACAATAAATATTTACGATAAGGTTTTGAAATAAGTAAAAAGAAACTGGCGCCCAAGGGTAAAAGAATGGCCGTGTATTTACTATCGAATGCGAGCCCCATCATGAATCCCGACCAGAGCCAATACCATTTTTTCTCCTGAAAAATTGCTTTGTACAATGTGAGGATTGAAAGCGTCCAAAACAAAAGTAATGGCACATCCGGTGTGGTTATTAATGAAAGAATAGTCACCATGAAAGTGGACAATAACAGCACAACAGCGTTTGTCAACGATTGGCCTTTTAAAAAACATTTACATAAATGATAGAATGAAATGATGGTCAATCCGGTAATCGTAAGGTCGGCCAATTTGATGGCGAAAGAAGTTTGCCCGAAAATGCTGGTAAAAAAACGGAGTAGATAAGCAATAACAGGTGGATGATCGAAATAAGACAATGACAAGTGTTCACTATAAAAAAAATAATATGCATCCTGTGGCATCATGCCCATACAAAAAGTAAACACAATGCGCATCAAAATAAGAATGGCCAGTAAAAGATAAATAAGCCGGTTTGATCTATTGTTTTTTATCAACGTAAAAAAATTCGATGATGCATTCATTTGTTTTTTAATCAAGATTGATAAAGATAAAAAATTGATTGCGTACAATGATTAAAAATTACTGATATTTAAAACTTTATGAAATTGTATTAAAAAACTTCTGCACCAATCATTACCTTTAAAGCTTTCAGGTATATTATTTGATAATTATAAATAATATTTATTCACGATAAAATATATATAATGAAACCGATCCAGTATTTATTTGTTACAATTATTTCATGTTCACTATTTGCTTGTGTCAGCAGCAAAAAATTCAAAACAATGGAATCAGACTATACTTCATTGCAGTCCAAATACAAAACAATGGAAGGCGATCTAAGTGATTGTAGTACAGAAAAAGGAACCCTGGCCCGGGAAAAAGCCGCCCTGGAAAGAGAATTAGCCATGCGCAATTCAAGTATTGATGATTTGAATAAGCAAATTGATTTTCTGAAGAAAAACAACACACAAACTTTAAAACAATTAGAAGATTTATCTGTCATCTCTGCATCACAAGCTGAGAGTATCAGAAAGTCAATGGAAAATATTGGTGCCAAAGACAGTTATATCGCCACCTTGCAACAACAAATGGCTCATAAAGATTCTTTGAATATGGCACTGGTCATGAATCTCAAAGGAGCCATTGGCGATTTGAATGATGATGACATCAACATCAAAGTAGATAAAGGCGTAGTGTATGTTGACATTTCCGACAAACTTTTATTTGCTACCGGAAAATATGATGTTACCGACAGGGCGAAAGTGGTTTTAGGGAAAGTGGCCACTGTTTTAAAAAATCAACCCGATATTGAATTTATGGTAGAAGGACATACAGATAATGTACCCATTCGCAGCGGCTTACTCAAAGATAATTGGGACCTGAGTGTAATGAGGGCTACATCAGTTGTTCGTATTTTACAAAATCAATATGGCATCGATCCGGCACGAATGGCAGCCGCGGGACGTAGCGAATACCAACCCATTGCCGATAATGATACAAAAGAAGGACGTGCCGCTAATCGAAGAACAAGAATTGTCATTCTGCCACAGTTAGATCAGTTCTTCCAGTTATTGGAACCCAAGAAAAGTTAAAAAATTGTCAACCACATTTTTGATGTAGTAAAACACAGCCATTTAGTGCTGTGTTTTTTTTGCGGTTATACGACGTTGTTATGTAAAAATCCGACATTCCATTTTTTAATTCCTTCCATTTATCTCGGATTTTTGGCATATTGTAAAGTTTAACTACAGGCCAATACGTTTTTTGAATAATCTTTGGTTTAAATTTTTTATATGTTGAGAAAAGGATTGTTGATGGTTTGTTTGTTTGGTTCTTTAATAGCAGCAGCACAAACTGGAAATGTACAAGTAAAAATTACCAATACAGAAAATAAAGCCTTGGAAAATGTAACCGTTGAATTGTTGCATGACGGAGATTCTTCATTGGTAAAAATAACGGTAACTGATAATTCGGGGTTGGCCGAATTTGAAGATATTGCCTTTGGTAAATACTTACTTAGGGCCAGTAGCGTTAATTATATAACCGGTTTTTCTTCCTTGGTTGATTTTTCAAATAATACATTGGTGACGGTGCCGACAATAAAGTTAGCGACTAAACCTAAGGACTTGCAGGACGTAACTGTTATAACACACAAACCTTTTATTCAAAGAATGACTGACAGAATTGTTGTGAACGTAGATAATAGTATTGTAAATGCAGGCAATACAGCGATGGAAGTTTTACAACGGTCGCCGGGTGTGCTGGTGGATCAAAATGACAATATCAGTCTGCGTGGCAGAAGCGGTGTTACGATTATGATGGATGGCAAACCGACCGCCATGTCCGGTGCCGACCTGGCAAATTATTTAAAAAGCCTTCCTTCATCTGCTATCAAACAAATAGATATTATAACCAACCCATCGGCCAAATATGACGCAGCGGGCAATGCCGGCATCATTGATATTAAAATGAAAAAAGACCAACGCTACGGAACCAATGGTACGGTAACGGCCAGTTATGGGCAAGGCGTTTATCCAAAAGTCAACGGTGGCATTCAAATGAATTACCGGAATAAAAAAATAAATGTTTTTGGCAATTACAATCAATCTTACAGGATTGGCTTGAACCATCTTTTTCTTGACAGAAATTTTTACAATAACGGCGTATATAATGGCGGCGATCTAAAAGATAATTATTTCAAAATTCCCATGCAAGGCAATACGGCTCGTATCGGTATGGATTATTCGCCTTCCGAAAAAACAATTATCGGATTTATAGTCAATGGAAGTTTTTACAATAGAGAAAGTGAAAACAAAAACCATTCGATATTGATAAATCCACAACATCAGCAAGTAAGTATTTTTAATTCATTATCTAATAACAATAATAAGAACAATAACATTGTTTCCAATCTGAATTTCAAACATCAATTTAATAATGAAGGGAAAGAACTTTCTGCCGATTTGAACTATGGAAGCTTTTGGTCCAATGCTTTGACACGTATTCACACCACCTATTATGATCTGGATGGAAATAAATTACAACCGGATTATATTTTGGATGGCGATCAAAAAGGAAAATTATATTTTACTACCGGCCGCATCGACTATACACAACCTTTATCGGGCAAAGCAAAACTGGAAATGGGTTTCAAAACAAGTTTTGTATCGTCCGATAATGATGTAAAATTTTATGATGTCAGTAGTGGCACACCGGAAAATGATGTGAATAAAACGAATCATTTTTTATATAAAGAATCTAATAATGCGGGTTATTTGAATTTTAGCAAGACATTTAAAAAATTCGACTTGCAGCTTGGGTTGAGAGGAGAAAATACCAAACTGCAAACGAATCAATTGAAAGGGAATATTTTATTCGATTCCAGTTATTTTCAATTATTTCCTAGTGCATTTTTCAATTACAAAATCAAAGAAGACCAAACCATTGGCGTATCTGTTAGTCGCCGCATAGACCGGCCCGGCTATTCGCAACTGAATCCTTTTTTATTCCTGATAGATGTAACAACGTATTCGACTGGTAAACCGGGTTTGCTGCCACAACTAACCTGGTCGTATGAATTAAATTATGTTTTGAAAAATATCAACTTCACGTTGGGTTATAGTCACACCCGTGATAATCAAAATGTGGCCATTGCCAAATTCAAAGATGTATTTCCCAATATTCCATCTGATGATAATGTAACAGTACAAATTCCAATAAACATTGCATCATCCGATTATTATGGACTCACCGTTTCGGCGCCGGTTAAAATAAATAAATGGTGGAATATGATTAATAACGCCATGATATATTATAATCATTTTAATGGCAGCCTCGGCACTACGACGTTGAATACCGGAAAACCGACAGTTGATTTGCGGGTCAATAATTCATTTCAGTTTAAAAAAGGATGGTCAGCAGAATTGAATGGTAATTTCAGTTCGGGCGGGCAATATGGATTTATGGTCATTGATCCTAATTGGGGACTGGATGTCGGTGTTCAAAAAATCATTTTACATAATAAAGGAAGGCTTCGGTTTGGCATTACCGATATCTTCTGGACCAATTTGCCAAAGGCAGTGATTACCTACGATAACTATATTGAAAAATGGCACGCCTTCCGTGAATCAAGAGTGGCTACACTAAGTTTCACATATCGTTTCGGCAATAACAAAGTAAAGCAAGCCCGAAGAAGAAGTACCGGATCTGAAGAAGAAAGCCAACGGGCCAGGCAATAAGTTAGTTTTTGGTGTGTGGTAAAAAAAAGGTCGGCAGTCATGCCGGCCTTTCCACTTTTCAGGTTTTTATCGTTTGAATTAACGAGAGTATTGGTAAATGTGAAGACTGTTCGCCAATGGTTAAAAACTTTTTGATGCTTTTATGAAAATGGCTGTAATCATAATAACCGTAAGTTGAGTAATGAAACCTATCTGGCGCTGTTATGATTTGCATAATAGCCTTTCGGATGCGCATGACCTGCAATGCTTTTTTGCTACTGATACCTGTACAGGCTTCAAAATATCGCTGTAAGGTACGCACCGTTATTTTATTTTTTGCAGCCTCATTTTCCAAAGAGATGCTAAAATTATTTTGCTGATAACAATCTTCTAAAAGTTGACTGACAAGATGAACTGCCTGCCATGATGCATCCTGTTGTTTGAGTTGGGCAATAAAATAAGAAGATAAATATTGCACCCTTGCAGTAAAAGTTTTTAATTTTTTTAAATCATCAATCACCGATTGTTCCAATAAATAACTCAACGGGTAAAACTGGCCTCGGTATTCTGCAAAATTTATTTTTTTCTCAAATAGGATAGGTGAAATACGAAACTTAATACCGAATAAATGATTGCCCGGTTTATGAAAACATTCAATGGCGTGATACCTCGGCAGAAAACTATCGGTTTTTGTTTTGAAGGGTTTATCTTCTACATGCATGGTAAAACTATTGCCGAGGTTGATGATATAAGTGTAACCGATATTCGGAAACTGGGCATCGGAAAACCCTGTTGGATGTTTTTCCCACAAGGAATCAAAATTTGTTTCCCAAAAAAAATCAATAAAATGCCGAAGAGCATTGGGTGGTGCTACCCGGTGATAATTATTTTCGAAATGTTCGTTATGGATAAATTCAATATGACGCATGGCTTTACTTTTCGAAAATAGAGGAAAGCCGGGAATGAAAAAGCTGCTTTTTTACCAGTGGCTAATGAATTTCTTCAAACATGCCGGTTTTTTTATTTTTTTTCACATTGTCCCAATTGAAATAGCGGCCATTCATGGCAATGTAAACGCCGGCAGGTAAAGTTTGCACAAATGCCAAAGCCCCTCCAAGATTAAATAAGCCATCGCTACTACCAAATTTAATAGGAATCATGGCGCCGGTCAGGATGATGGTTTTACCACTTATTTTTTCGGCCAGGAGTTTTGCCGTTTCGGCCATTGTATCCGTACCGTGAGTGATGATAATTTTATCTTCTTCACTTTGATTACATTGATGGGCAATGAGTTCACGGTCTTGGTTGGTCATTTCGATACTGTCAATCATCATGAGAGTTCTGATAACAACAGGTACTTTATTGCGGCCCAGCTCCAGCAGTTCATGCAAATGCGAATCGTTGAATGAAAGCTGACCGGTCAGTTCATTATATTCTTTATCAAAAGTGCCGCCGGTAATGAAAATACGAATAGCCATAAAAAACGATTGTGCTGTGAAGATAAATGAATTAGGAATTTTAATTAGGAATTCTTTGTTTTTACCAAAGGAAAAGCCATACGCATCTGCTTAAAATATCGTATCTTCCTACACTTGTCAAACGAAGTTATTCTTACAATTTTATTCAATAACGATTAAATTTTTTTTATGGATTACACAACGTATTATATTATTGGTGGTGCCATTTTTATTTTTGCTCTCGGTGTAAAAATTATTCGGCCCACACATCGGGGATTGATTGAGCGACTGGGAAAATACAGGCGGTATGCCAATCCGGGCTTTCACTGGATTATTCCTTTTATCGATAAAATGTACCAGATCAATATTACCGAGCAAATGGTAGATGCACAGGCACAGGAAATTATTACTAATGATAACCTGAATGCTACGGTGGATGCGCAGGTTTATTTCCGGGTTATTTCTGATGAAGAACATGTAAAAAATTCGCAGTACAATGTCAACAGGTATGAATACCAGATTGTAAACCTGGCTCGTACCACTTTACGTAATATCATTGGTACACTGACATTGAAATCGGCCAATAGTGAAAGAGGAAAAATAAATGCTGAGTTGCACAGAACGCTGACCGAAGAAACAAAAAACTGGGGCATACAAGTTATTCGTACCGAGCTGAAGCAAATAGATCCGCCCGGCGATGTGCAGGAAACGATGAATAAAGTCGTGAAAGCTGAGAACGAAAAAATTGCTGCGATTGATTTTGCCACAGCCAGAGAAACGGCTGCTGATGGTGAAAAAAGAGCCCGGATTAAAGAAGCCGAAGGCTCCAGGCAAGCACAGATTCTGGCTGCTGAAGGGGAAGCCCTCGCTATTAAAATGGTCAACGAAGCAGCCGAAGAATATTTTATCGGCAATGCACAGATATTGAGAAAATTAGAAGCGGTAGAAAAAGCGATGCAGAACAATGCCAAATTCATTGTGCCACAAGGCTCCGACCTTGTAAATGTCGTCAGCGAAATGGCCGGCATTTTACCATTGAAAAAATAAGAGTGCAACAAAAGAAAAGAGCTGCTATTCAATCAGCAGCTCTTTTTTTATAGCATTATCATTGTATTAATTATGTATGGGTAAATAAGCATAGTTTTTACCATAGTTCATCATTTGCTGATAAAAATCATCGGGGTATTCAATCTTTACATCTTTAATTTCATCGCCGTCCATTACGGCTACTAATTTGGGTTGAATAAATCCCCGGTAAGGTTTTACATTTAGTTTTTTAAACCTTTCTAATACTTCTTTGTGCAAAGCATAATCTACTTTTACGCCATAGGTTTCAACAAGGTTTTTGCCGGCATTAAAATCACCTTCTGACTTAATGCGTTGTATTTCTCTCAATAGTTGGCCGAATAATGTTCTCAACTTATTGTAATCATTAATTTTTACATACGTTTTCCCATTTTGTTTTACAAATTCTACCACGTTATCTTTTTTGCCATTTTCATACGCCCATTTAGCAATTAGCTGGCGGTTACGCATGTGTGCTTCTTCCAAATGGTCACCGAGTTTCAACCTTGTCAATTGTGTCATCAATCCATTCATCATATAGCTATCGTATTCGGCTTTGCCCACTTCCAAGGTAGGCATCACACCGATATCAATTAATTTTTGATCGAGTACATAATACAAACCCACAAGATCGGCCCGGGCTTCTTCCAGGCAAGACGCATAAGTTTTCAAAGTTTGGTCGGGTGTGCCTACACCAGGATTGATTTGCCCTGAAGCATGGCCGATACATTCATGCATATCGGTATGTAAGTCAGCTGCCAGGTTGCCCCATTTTTTGATTCTGTTTTTGATGCTGTCATTCAAGGCAAATTCATCGAGCATGCCACTGCTGGCACTCGCCACATTATAAGCGTAAATAATATTGCTCAAAGAAACGGATTTGGAACCCGCATCTCTTCTGATCCAGTCCGAATTGGGCAGGTTTATACCAATGGGTGTAGCAGGTGCCGCATCGCCACTTTCGGCTATGACTGTAATGGCTTTGGCCGTAATGCCTTTTACTTCTTTCTTTTTGTTTTCTGGCAGTAGCGGCGAATGATCTTCAAACCATTGTGCCTGATCGGCAATCGCTTTGATACGCTTGGTAGCTTCCATATCTTTCATAGAAACAACACTTTCGAAACTGCCTTTTATACCAAGCGGATCGAGGTACACTTCTATAAATCCATTCACAACATCGATACGGCTATTTACATCATTGACCCAGGCGATATTGTATTCATCAAATTTTTTCAAATCGCCGGTTTTATAATAATCAATTAATAATAGCAAGGCTTTTTTCTGGTCTTGGTTTTCAGCTACATCTGCGGCTTTTTTCAACCAATACACAATTTTTTCTATGGCAGCAGAATACATACCACCTACTTTCCAAACTTTTTCTACAATTTGGTCATCGTCTTTTGCTAATTTACTGTTCAAACCCCAGGAAGGTTGATTCCCATCTTTCGGAAATTTTGCATAAAAATCTTCCACTTCTTTTTGGGTAACATCTTCATAATAATTAACACTGGAAGCTTTTACATTGTCTATATTGGGCCGTAGGTCAACCAGCTTGGGTTCAATTTTCATATCATAAACGATGGGCGTAATCCTGCTGATAAATTCGGCCACTGTTTCATTTTCTTCGAGTGGCAATTGAGTCGTATCGCTATTCATGACCAGTGATGCAAAATATTTTTCTGAACATTCAGGGATAAACTTGTCATTGGCATAATGGTGATGATTACCATTGCTGAACCAGAAACGGCCGCAATAAACTTGAAACTTTTTCCAATCATCTGAATTTTTATCACCGGAATAAGTTCCGTAAATCGTTTCAATTGTTTTGCGCAGCAGTAATCCGTATTTACTTTTTTGGTCGTAAATAATATCACGGCCGCACATGGCAGCTTCATACAAATAATAAGCAAGTTTTTTTTGTTGCAAGCTTAATTCATTGAAACCCGGAACCTGGTATCGGAGTAATTGCAGGTCGGCAAATTCTACATTGGCAACTTTAAAATCGGGATCATATCCTTCGGTTGAATCTGTTGTTCCTGAAGCAGTAGGTTCACTTTTGTTGTTGGAGCAGGAAACACTTATTAGTGTTATCAAAATACCGGCAAATAAGAAATGAAATTTATTTTTCATAATTAGCATTTAGTGAATAAATGTACGAAGACTTCATCAACCACAAATTGGTCTGTTGTTTATAACCCATATTTTAACACTTGATATTTTTCCTATCTGCTATAAGGATTTTTACTGAGTACCGAATTTTATTTATTATCATTGCTTGATTGTGTTTAATTTTTGATATTCTAATCTATACTGAACTCCTCTTTAAATGCTATTTTTAAGTAATGCAAACCGGGCAAATAAAATCTTTACATCTATAG
>JAGQWM010000043.1 GCA_020437365.1 Chitinophagaceae bacterium
GGTGTTTTAGAAAACTATAAACAAAATGAAGCCTACTTGCAAGGCCAGTTAGGGAATCCTGATGGAGAAGATAAACCCAATAAGAAATTTTATGACCCAAGAGCCTGGTTGCGCAAAGGAGAAGCCTCGTTCGGTAAAAGATTGGAAGTCGCTTTTGAGGACCTGAATTGCATCAACCGGAATGCTTAAAATTTTTATACCAAATGCAAATGATGCCGCCGGAATTTTTCGGGGGCATCTTTTTTTTAATCACTATATTTCCATCTATTTTCTTCGAAAAGGAGGAAAAAAATACTTCTCTATATTTGTATTTCATAAATTGTTGCTATGGCGAAAGAAATAGAAGATTTTGAAGCCAACCTGGCCGGTGAAAACGGAAAAGTGGAAGGCGCCAAATCCAGTTGGTTCAGAAGAATGAAAAAAGGAATTCAAACAAAGACTTCTGAGAAAAAAGAAACGCCGGAAGGTTTGTGGATTAAATGCCCGAACTGTAGCCATATCGACACGGTAAACGACTTGCGGGAAGAATTATTTGTTTGTCCCAAATGCGGTTTTCATCATCGGATTAATAGCACAGAATATTATAATTTCTTATTCGACGACCAGGAATATACGGAGCTCTTCGATAATATTCTCAGTAAAGATTTCCTGGGTTTCACCGATTTAAAACCTTATAAAAAAAGGTTGGAAGATACTTGGGATAAAACCAACCTCAAAGATTCCATGCGTGTAGCTACCGGCAAGGTGGGCGGACATCCTTTGGTAATCGGCTGTATGGATTTTGAATTTATCGGTGGTTCCTTGGGCAGTGTTATGGGCGAAAAATTTTCAAGAGCCGTAGATTATTGCATCGAACATAAAATGCCTTACCTCGTTATTTGTAAAAGTGGCGGTGCCCGAATGATGGAAAGTGCTTTTTCACTGATGCAATTGGCCAAGACAAGCGGTAAGCTTTCGCAACTGAGCGATGCCAAAATACCTTATATCTCATTGTTAACCGACCCTACTTTTGGTGGCATTTCCGCTTCCTTCGGTATGTTGGGCGATTTAAATATTGCAGAACCCAATGCCTTAATCGGTTTTGCCGGCCCGAGAGTAATCAAAGAAACCATTAAGAAGGATTTACCGGAAGGATTTCAACGGAGTGAATTTATATTGGAACATGGTTTCCTTGATTTTATTGTTTCCAGAAAGGAATTAAAACAAAAACTGATTACCGTGCTTTCTCTTTTTGAAAATTAATTAACGGCATACATGACGAAAAGAATAAGAATATTTTTTCTTCTCTTATTTTTCAGTACAAACATTTTTTCTCAACAGAAAATAGGTGCGTTTGAATCGGCAAGTGGTTTTCGCAAGGGAAGCTATGCAGCAGCCTATTATATACAGGAATTAAATGGCTACCAGTTAAATCAACAGGTTGGTGATAATATTGTAAGAACCCTGTATGATAGTTCTTTCACAATTATAAAGTCCTATGAAGTCAATACACAGGTTTATTCTTTCAACAAAATATTTAAGACCACTCCTGTCTATGCTATGGATTTACATTTCAAGAATAGGAATTTTGAAATGTATTTGGATAATAAAACGCTTTTACTTGTTGAACCGGATTTCGACAACAAAAAGGATAGCATCGTTTTTACATATAAAATAAATTATTATAATTTACTTGAAAGACCATTGGCAATAATGCCATTTGCAAATAGCCTGGGACTTTTATACTATTTCAAAAAAGAAAACAAGTTGGTTCTTTACAAATGGCATTCAAATGGTACAATCGATACTGCAGATTATTTATTGCCGAAATCTTCCATGTCACCAAAAGAGATTAAAAAATATACAAAATATGCTAGAGTAAAGTATAAAAAAGCATTGTATAATTTACAAGTTTGCAGAGCCGATGAACCATCTTTACTACGTTTATTGGCACCTAATACAATTTATTATACGGATAAAAAAATTTGGATTTTATTGCAAATGCCATTTAACACAGGTTATAGTGTATTGGATATTGACATTGATAAAAATACGGCGGCTTCCGCAAATTATTTTATTAATGATATGAAGAAGAATGTAGAATCAAAGTTGGAATTTGAAAAAATACTCAATGCAGTGATTTGGAAAAACAAATTAATTATTAGGAATACATCTTATAAATCATTTGAATATTTTATTTACAATTTATCGACGAAACAGCTTATTAAAAAATATAGTTCATTGGAAGGCACACCAATTACGTCGTTAATCAATTCTGACTTAAATCAGAATGGCACCTGGTATTCCGCAAATAATGAAAAAAACCTGACTAATGAGAAAGCTTTTTTGAGAAAATTACAATCTGGTTATGGGTTTATTTGTGTATCTGAAAATGATAAAGACAGTCTAACAGTTACGACTGGTAGCATAAAACAAACACAAGGGTTAATAGGGTCATTAATAACAATAGGTTCCTTATTCATTTCTTCTAAAATGGGTTTTGTAATTGGGGCTGTCCAAATTATTCCCTATATCACAATTTATCGTAATAAATTATTTTATTGTCATACTCGGTTTGCACATGAAAGTTTTGAAAATTCTGCATCAAAAAAGATTAATACTAAACTTGACGAACTACTGAAATTATTCGGCAACAGGGACTTGAGTTCACACAGTTCGATGCTTTTTAAAAATACGAATGACTATATTTTTATGGTTTATAACATGGATACGAATAAGTTTGATTTAATTAGATTGTAGCATGAGCCAATCAATAGTATTAAAAAACAAACAAGCCTATTTTGAGTATTTCATAGATACAAAATATGAAGCAGGGATGGTTTTGCTGGGTACTGAAGTCAAATCACTGCGGGAAGGCAGGGCCAGCTTCAACGATAGTTATTGCTTGCTGCATAAAGGAGAAATCTGGCTGAAATCTTTGCATATCGCCATGTACAGTCATGGTACTGCACACAATCATGACCCGCTGCGTGACCGTAAACTATTATTGGAAAAAAGAGAAATCAAAAAAATAACTGCCAAGCTAAAAGAAAAAGGCTTTACCATTATTCCACTCAGGATTTTTTTCTCCGATAAAAACCTGGCCAAAATAGAAATCGGGCTGGCCAAAGGCAAAAAGCTCCACGACAAAAGAGAAACCATAAAAAAGCGAATGGAAGAACGGGATATGAAACGTTATCTGAAATAACATTTGTGTAAAACTTCCTTCCTTTATCCCATACAATTTTACGATCTTACAAGTTTATGAAGAAGATATTATTGTTGCTTTTTATATTTGTTTCCGGCCACTTGCAAGCCCAGTCGGTTTTTGGTTATTGGTATGGCAATGCCAATGTAAAAACCAATAGCTCAGCCAATAATTATCTTGTAGAATTAGTGTTGCAATCGGAGAAAAATTATGTTTCCGGCATTTTAAATTATTATTTCAAAGACACTTACCGTAGCATCAAAGTAAAAGGCAATTACAACCAAAATACAAGGGAGCTTTATTTATACAATATTCCGGTTACTTATCACGGGTCGTTGCAAAATTTCGAAGTAGATTGCCCGATGAATTTATACGCCACTTTGCGGGTGTCGAAAGTAGCTTCCAATTTGGTGGGTTCTTTCAGAAGTTTACCCGGTTACACTTATACCTGTCCCGATATACAATTTGATTTAGTTTTGAATGCCGATATCAGTAAAAAAGATTCGGTGCTGAATGCCATCAGTAATTTTAAAGAAAAATACCAGGTGTGGGAACCTTCTGTGGCCGATAGCCTTGTGAATGTAAAAGTTGTTCCCCGAAAAGTCATTAATTATGTAGTGGAAAATGAGTATAAGAAACGAAAGAAAGAGGTAGTCAATGAAATTGAAGTGGAATCAGATTCATTACGCTTGGATGTATATGATAATGGAGAAATTGATGGCGATATTATTTCTGTTTTTTATAATGACGGTTTGATTTTAAATAATCAAAAACTCAATCATAAATCCATTCATATTGATATAGTATTGGATAGCACCAAAGAATATAATGAAGTATCTAT
Organism: Chitinophagaceae bacterium; assembly: GCA_020437365.1. GTDB lineage: Bacteria > Bacteroidota > Bacteroidia > Chitinophagales > Chitinophagaceae > JJ008. Next base: position 4,029 of record JAGQWM010000043.1, read on the forward strand.
GTATGCGGAGAATCTTGGATTGATACCGCCCAATACGGCGTTGATGGTTATACATGACAAACACAATACTTTCAACATTCGCCTTTCAAGTACATTACAAAAAAATGCAACTGTAAGGATCAGGCGAAAAAAGTAAACATTCTATCAATCAAACAATTCGGTTTGTGTGACATTCTCTTTTGATTGAACCCATTCCATTGTTGTGGATTTGCTGAATTCCACCAATTTGGAACCAACAGCCCGGTAAGTTTTTACGGTTGCCATTTTAGCAATCTTGAGTTTTCCTTTACGTATTTGAGCACCTCTACCCTGTTGCACCGCCAGGATGGGTTCGGCATCAGTAGAAATCATAGCAAGGTAATTGCCTTTTCCTGCTTTGATACAGGAAATTTTTGTTTTTAATGAAGTGGTTGCTATTTGAAAACGCTTCACCATAAAATGGTTGGCTTTTTTATCAACATAAATGGCAGAAATTATTTTTTCAGTATCCATTTTTTCAATCGTCACAATATTATCTGCATCTATTTTTTGTGTCAGTTCCTGGTCGGTCATTTCATAATTCCCATCGGTATAGAAAATAATAATTTTATCATCTGCTTCAAAATTGCCGAGGTATTTCCCTTTGTTTTCACGGTTCAGGCGGCCGAATTTTTCATCGTACCATAAATCCTGTCCGCCGATGGTGGAAGTTCCGGCTTCCAACATTTTCACTGTTTTGATGGGATATTTGGTGACGGTATTGCCCATGCTACTACGGCCTTTGATGTCGAGGTCAGAAAAACCAAATTCGAATTCCTTAATCCGGGCTTTGCAGGATGCGGATAATATTATTTTGACTAATTCGGCTTCGCCATTGGCATTGGCAGAAAAATATTGCACCCGGCTTTTATCATCGCCTTTGGTCAGGTCGTATGCCTTGTCGCGGGTAACCGATGTTACTTGGAATCGCTTGGCAAAACTTTTGCCGGATTTTCCATCTGTATAGATCATATTATAGGTCGTCCTGTCATCATTTTTTTGAAAAACAGCCACGTGCAAAATATCTTTTCCGATAAATGTTTTATCCGCTACTTTCACCACTTTCATAATGCCCCTTTTAGAAAAAGCAATTAAATCGTCCAGTTCGGAACATTCAAACAGGAATTCATCTTTTTTCAATCCCGTGCCAATGAAACCTTCTTTGCTGTTGACATAAATTTTCGTGTTGGCCATGGCCACCTGCTTCGCTTCTATCACTTCAAATTCTTTGATTTCTGTTTTCCGCTCCCGTCCTTTGCCATATTTTTTCAATAGGTTTTCGAAGTAAGCTATCGCAAATTCCACAAGATGTTTCAAGTCATGTTTTACTTGTTTGATTTCATCTTCCAGGCTTTTAATCTGATCGTTGAGTTCGTCAATATCTAATTTATATATTCTTCGTACAGGCTTTTCCGTGAGTTTAATTATATCTTCTCTTGTAATATCCCGTTTCAATTGTTTCCGATAAGATGAAAAGGCTTCTTCGATGGCCACTAAAACTTTTTCCCAGTCGGCGTGTTTTTTTTCTAATTCTTTATAGATTTTTTCTTCAAAGAATATTTTTTCTAATGAAGTAAAATGCCATTTGTTTTCCAATTCTGTCAATCGGATTTCTAATTCTTTTTGGAGCAAATCTTTAGTAGCATCTACAGAATGTTTCAACAAATCCTGTACACTCATAAATGCCGGTTTCTGATCTATGATAACACAGGCATTGGGTGAAAGCGAGGTTTCGCAATCTGAAAATTTGTACAAGGCATCGATGGTTATGTCAGGGGAAATTCCGGTGGCTAAATCTACTTGTATTTCCACCTCTGCTGCAGTATTATCGGTAACTTTTTTAATTTTTATTTTCCCTTGGTCGTTCGCCCTTACAATCGAATCCATCAATTGCGAAGTGGTAATTCCGTAAGGCACACTTTTGATGAGCAAAGTTTTTTTATCCTTCTCTTCAATATGTGCTCTCAGTTTTACTTTTCCTCCACGTTTTCCATGGTTATAATCGGATACATCAATCATGCCACCGGTTAAAAAATCAGGATAAAGCGTAAATCTTTTTTCGTTTAAATATTTGATAGATGCATCAATGAGTTCACAAAAATTATGAGGAAGGATTTTTGTAGATAAACCAACGGCAATACCATCAGCACCTTGCGCCAGCAATAAAGGGAATTTCATGGGCAGCGTTACCGGTTCATTTTTTCTGCCGTCATAACTCAGTTGCCAGTCGGTTGTTTTGGCATTGAATGCAACGTCCAATGCAAATTTGCTCAGCCTTGCTTCAATATATCTGGGTGCAGCGGCATCATCGCCGGTACGTACATCGCCCCAATTACCTTGTGTATCTATGAGCAAATCTTTTTGTCCCATATTAACCAGGGCATCACCAATACTGGCATCTCCATGCGGATGAAATTGCATGGCTTGTCCAATGATGTTGGCCACTTTATTGTAACGGCCGTCATCCATTTCTTTCATGGCATGCAAAATCCTTCGTTGCACCGGTTTCAATCCATCGGCTAAAGCCGGAACGGCTCTTTCCAAAATAACATAAGAGGCATAATCGAGAAACCATGTTTTATATTGGCCATGTAATCCCGTGTCGCTATTTTGTATATCTATCGTTTTCTTTCTCGCTGTCATATTTTCTTTGTTCCAATAATTCCTAAATGTGTGTATTTAAATCCTTCATTTGTTTTTAAACCGTAATCAAACATTCTGTCCATTGAAGAATGTCCGAATAAAATGATACCGGCAATGGTAAGAGCGGTATTCGGCCATAAGAAGCCGGCCATAACAATGGCGATGACAATGCCTTTATGATGAAAAATATTATAACAGGCAGCGCCGGTAACTGACCCGCCAACGTATCCCAACATGCTTATATCCGGGCCAAAAATTAGCAAGAGATAACACCACCAATCTACCTGAAAATGAATTAAGAAATAAATACTGATGCCAAACATGGCTGCTTCTTCTAATTTCAAAATGTTTTTAAGTGATTGGCCGTATGGATAGATGTTTGTTGTCATTATACTAAATTTTGCAAGTGCAATTTTCGTGTTTTTTGATTATGGGTTGGGCACTTTTGCGGGTTTGCGCACATCAAAATTTTTCCAACCCTTGTCAATCTCTCCGGCGATTTCAATTTTTTCATTTTCAATTAAATTTTGAATCCGCCATTCTATAAAAACATCACCGGTTTTTATTTTCATGCGATGTAAAGTATTACTGACCAATCGCCAGGCTTTTTGCCAGTCCGCTGTTAAGTTCTTCAGAATTTCAGCATCGTAAAATGCTATGGCTTCGCCTATAATTTTCTTTCCGCCTTCCAAAATTCTGACACCGGCATTTTCTTCACAGATTCTTGTCCATTCATCCGGGTCTATTTCAAATTCGCTCAGCGTAACGGGACGAGCCAGCATTTTGGCTTTCAAAAATTCATTGGGTTGTATTTCGCTTAACCATGAAGGATAGAAAATAGCACCTTTTTCATTGATGAAAGGCAGGTTATTCAAATACAAAATCATTATGCGGCCCTGAAATTTTTTCAAATGACCGATGATTCTATAATATCCACAGACATCATGTTGGTTTTGTCCCATCCAAATCCAAACGGTTTCTTTTTCATTGGTTTCGAGTTTTTCTAAAATAGCGGCAATGGTTTGCCGATCATCAACTATTGAAATTTCATTTTCACTATAATGCGAAGCGTTGATTAAAGTTTTCCACCAATCAGTTCTTGATTGCCAACCTTCATCAGAATTCAAATCAGTCAATGGGCCAACCGCATAATCATCACGAATGAGAATCACATCGCCAGTCAGCGATTCATCCATTGCTATGACCTCTTTCATTATATCAACATCGGGTTCATTAAAAACAATATGTATCATTTTTCTTTTTTATTTTGAATCAAATAATAAACACAGCTCGTAAAAAAATTTCTGACAAATGGAATGGCCCGCACAAAGCCGGCTTGTTTCCTTGGTTTCCATCCAAATTTCCATTGATAAATCGGGTTTATCAAATAATGTCTTTTATGTAACAATTGATAAGATTGTTTTTTACAAATTTTTTCAAATCGTTCAATGCTGATGCCGGTTTCCCGGATTTCCATTAATTCCGCAACCGATTCTTTCTTTTTTGTCAAAATCCATTTATACATTCTTTTGGGTAACAGGTGAATATAAGGCAATTTCGAAATCCTCGATTTTGCTATTTGCTGGTGGCCGCCAAAAGGCATATACCAAGGTGGGAATCCAAAAAATATGACGCCATCTTCTGTTAAAAAATTTTGCAACTGCCCCAATAGTTTTTCCTGGTCATGAATATGTTCTATGACATCTTTCAGTATAATAATATCGAAAGGGCCATTGCCTTCTTTTACGACATCAACCCGGTAAATATCATCAATGATAAATTTAATTTTCTTTGCTGCTATTTCTTTGGCAAGAAAAAGATTAGCATTTTCTATTCGGGTGGCGTCCATTTCCACACCTACGCCGGTACATTCTTTATCAATAAATGCTTTTAAAACTCCACCTTCGCCACAACCAATTTCCAATACTTTCATGCCCGGTTGTATCCTGTATTTTTCTTCAATAAAAGGAATAACATACCGGGCGGCATTGTCCCGTTGTATGTCAAAATATCTTTTTCTATCGGCGTGAAATTCAAACATTGTATCACTTAATGGCTTTCGACAGGTGCATCCGATTCTACTTTCAGATTATTGATGATAAACTCCTGGCGATCAGGAGTGTTTTTGCCCATATAAAAACTCAGCAAATCCTGGATGTATTCACCCGCTTCCAAACTCATCAATGTCGTTTTCATTTCTTCACCAATGAAAGCACTGAATTCATCAGGGGAAATTTCACCTAATCCTTTAAAGCGGGTTATCTCCGGCTTGCCGCCTAATTTTTCAATGGCTTCATTTTTTTCTTCTTCACTATAACAATAAATCGTTTCCTGCTTATTCCTGACGCGGAATAATGGCGTTTCAAGAATATAAATATGATTGTGTTTAACTAAATCGGGGAAAAACTGCAGGAAGAATGTCATCAACAACAAACGAATATGCATACCATCCACATCGGCATCTGTAGCAATGACAATTTTATTGTATCGCAAGCCTTCCATGCCTTCTTCAATATTCAATGCATGTTGCAACAAATTAAATTCTTCATTTTGATAGACAATTTTCTTTGTGAGGCCAAAACAATTCAACGGCTTGCCTCGCAAACTAAAAACAGCTTGCGTTTCTACATCTCTCGATTTTGTAATGGAGCCGCTGGCACTGTCGCCTTCGGTAATAAAAATGGTCGTTGCTTTTTGTTTTTCAGCAAATGCTTCTTTATCTTTTGCCGGTAACTCATCATTGAAATGAATCCTGCAATCTCTTAATTTTTTATTGTGCAGATTTGCTTTTTTAGCTCTCTCATTGGCTAGTTTTTTGATGCCGGCCATATCTTTTCTTTCTCTTTCACTTTGTTCAATTCTTTTTTTCAACGCATCGGCAACTGCAGCATTCCGGTGCAGGAAATTATCTAATTCTTTGCCAAGAAAATCGCTGAAAAACTGCCGCATGCTGGGGCCATCAGGTTGCACATTGACAGAACCCAGCTTTGTTTTGGTTTGCGATTCAAAAACAGGTTCCATCACCCGAACCGAAACTGCAGCAGTTATGCCGGTTCGAATATCAGAAGCATCATAATTATTTTTATAAAAATCCCGAATTGTTTTTACATACATCTCCCGAAAAGCCTGTTGATGAGTGCCGCCTTGAGTAGTATGTTGCCCGTTTACAAAACTGTAAATATCTTCTCCGTAATCGTTGGTGTGTGAAATGGCGATTTCTATATCTTCACCTTTCAAATGGATAATCGGATAACGTAATTCATCTTCGTTGGTTCTTCTTTTCAATAAATCCAACAGTCCATTTTGGCTAACAAAACTTTTACCATTGAAATAAATTTTGAGCCCTGCATTTAAAAAACAATAATTCCAGATTTGATTTTCCAGGAATTCGGGATGGAATGTAAATTTTTTGAAAATGTCTTCATCAGGCGTAAAGCTGACCAGCGTACCATCTTGTTCTGTAGTTTTTTCCTGTCGGTATTCTTTCAATAACACGCCTCTTTCAAATTCGGCAGACTTTATCTTTTTATCCCGGATGGATGACACTTTGAAATAACTACTCAATGCATTAACGGCTTTGGTACCGACGCCATTCAACCCGACAGATTTTTGAAAAACTTTGCTGTCGTATTTGGCACCTGTATTGATTTTGCTCACCACATCCACCACTTTTCCCAGCGGAATGCCTCGGCCAAAATCCCGTACATTGACCATTTTTTTGTCAATCGTCAATTCTATTTTTTTTCCATGACCCATGGTAAATTCATCGATACAATTATCAATGACTTCTTTGACCAATACATAAATGCCATCATCGGGAGATGCGCCGTCGCCAAGTTTACCAATGTACATGCCCGGCCGCAACCGGATATGCTCTTTCCAATCCAGCGATTGAATACTGTCTTCATCGTAATCAAATAGGGCTTTCTTTTCTTTTGTCATTACACTTCACGTTTTTCTATAGATATTTAATGCGCCGTCGTCAGCAAGCAAATATAACTAAAGGATGGTAGCCGGATTCTCTTGGAGTTATCAACAACTGGGGAAAATTCTCTTCGGCAAACGATGGTTGTTGGCAGGATTATTTGCTTTTGCGTTTTCCGTTGGCTATGCCAATTTCATCACCTACAACCCATTCATAATCCAATTGTCTTTTGGTAAGATTGGCCGCTACCACTTTGATCCAAACTGTATCGCCCATTTTGAATTTTTTGCCGCTACGTTTTCCTACAAGACAAAAATCGGCTTCCAAATGCCTGAATTCGTCATACTCCAATAAACTGGTTACACTTACAAGGCCCTCACATTTATGGGCAATGGTTTCGACCCAAAAACCGAAACTGCTGACTCCACTAATGACGCCTTCAAAATCTTCGCCAAGGAAATTTTTCATGTATTGTACCTGTTTGTATTTATTGGCAGCTCTTTCGGCTTCCATCGCTGCTCTTTCTCTTTCGCTGGTGTGCTTACATTTATTTTCTAATTTTTTATCGGCATGAATATGATTGTTCAAAACATCGAATAATATCCGATGCACCATTACGTCGGGATAACGCCTGATAGGCGAAGTGAAATGGCAGTAATATTGAAAACCCAAACCAAAATGTCCCAGGTTTTCGGCAGTGTAAACGGCTTTCGACATTGTCCGGATGCCTAATTGTTCGAGCACATGCTGCTCCGGTTTTCCGGCTACGTCTTTGAGTAAACGATTGAATGAATCGGCAATAGTCTGTGGGCTTGATGTATCGAAACTATGGCCAAATTTCCGGGCAAAAGCCACAAACGGCATCAGTTTTTCTTCATCCGGCTCTTCATGCACACGGTAAGGAAATGGAATTGGTTTCTTATTGATTTTAATTTTGGATATATTTTCAGCAACGGTTTTATTTGCCAGCAACATATATTCTTCAATTAATTGATGCGCTGCTTTACTTTCTTTGACCATAATTCCCGTGGGATTGCCGTCTTCGTCTAATTGAAAACGAACTTCCTGCGAAGAGAAATTAATGGCTCCTTGTGCAAATCTTTTCTTCCTGAATTTTTGTGCCAGTTCATTTAAAATCAAAATCTCTTCGGCAAATAAGCCTTCTTTTTTTTCTATTATTTCCTGTACTTCTTCATAAGTAAAGCGATGGTCGGAATGTATGATGGTTTTCCCCAACCAATACTGTTTGATGTCGCCTTTTGCTGAAATTTGAAAAATAGCTGAGAAAGTCAGTTTGTCTTCTTTTGGCCGGAGTGAACATAAAAAATTTGAAATATGTTCGGGCAACATCGGAATCACCCTGTCGGGCAAATAAACAGATGTGGCTCGCTGATAAGCTTCTTCATCGAGTGGTGTACCAGGCATTACATAATGACTAACATCGGCAATGTGAATACCAATTTCATACTGACCGTTTTTCAGTTGGCGAAAAGAAATGGCATCATCAAAATCTTTGGCATCGGCTGGGTCAATGGTAATAGTGAAAACCGGCCTGATATCTTTTCTCTCTTCAATATCTTTTTTTGAAATGGCATCGGGTATGCGGGCCGCCACTTCAAGTGCATCATCAGAAAAAAATAAAGGAAAACCTGCTTCCAGAATAATTTCTTTCATGGCTGCATCATTGGTATTGCCTGCATCGAGGATGGCAGTTACTTCGCCGGTTGGGCTTTTATCGTTTTTATCCCAATGTAATAAACGAACCACTACCCTGTCGCCATCTTCGGCTTCCAATAAATTTTCCTGTGGTATAAAAATATCCGGCATCGGTTTGTCCACATCCGGTTTGAAAAGAATAAGTGGTTTTGCCTGATGCGCCGCTTTTTTATTGTTAAATATTTTGATGTGGCCAATGAATTCTGTTCTTTGTCTTGTTACAACTTCTTTTACAATGCCTTGCATTCTTTTTCCCCTGGCTTTCATTTCTTTGATGGCTACACGTACAATGTCGCCGTGCAAAGCTGTATTAAAATCAGCCGGCCGAATCAGAATATCCGTATCAATACCTTCAATATCCACATAACCTACACCGGAACGAGTAATATCCAGTTTACCTTTGAGCACCCGTGCCCCTGAAGACTTGTGTCTCGGTTTTTGTTTTGTTTTTTGTTTCTTAGAATTTTTTCTTCCCATATATCTTTTAGTTCTTTTTTAAATGATTGGCAACATATTTAGTAACCAAATCCTGAAATGCTTTTACTTCGCCAAATAAAAACTGGTGTTGCATAGGTAAAACATACATTGGCAAATCCCCTATTTCATTTTTAAATTTTATAAACCGAACCGCATCTTTTTCGGTTGTAATAATAATTTTATCCTTGGCTTCAATCGCTTCAAACGTTTTCTTGATTTTTTGAAAATCATCAATCCGGTAAATATGATGATCCGTAAATTTCATTATTCGGAAATGTTTTGTATGCTTCAAGAACATAGCCTGCAGCGGATTGGCGTTGGCAATGCCGGTAATGAGCATAATATGTGTAGCCGGCGTTATTTTTATAGTTTCTTTTGAAATGATATGGTACAACTGTCCATAATCAATGCTGGTAAAAAATATTTTTTGATGAGATAAAACCTGCAATTCATTTGTGACGGCTTGCTTATTTTCAGCGGACAATTCTTTTTCACATTTAGTAACAACAATTATGTCGGCTCTTTTGTAACCGGATTTTAAATCCCGTAATTTCCCGTAAGGTAGATAATAATCCCTGGTAAAAAGATTTTGATAATCGGTCAATAAAATATTCAGCCCGGCTTGTATGGCACGGTGTTGATAAGCATCGTCCAGGATAATAACATCAGTATCAGGTTTGTCGTGTAGTAATTGTGGAATAGCTTCTACCCTTTTTTCACCTACAGCCACCGCCATTTCGGGAAATTTAACATGAAACTGCATAGGTTCATCACCAATATCTAAGGCCGTAGAATTATCATTGGCCAGGGCGTAACCTTGGGTACGCCGTTTATATCCTCGGCTGAGGGTGGCCAGTTGGTATTCCGGTTGCAATAACTGCACAAGGTATTCCACCATTGGCGATTTGCCCGTACCACCCACTGATAAATTGCCGACACATATGATCGGCAACCCAAAACGACTTGTTTTAAAAATGTTTTTATCATAACAGAAATTGCGAATAGCAACACCCGTACGGTAGAGAAAGGCAAAAGGCCATAAAAATATTCGGAAGGATTTCAGCAAAGGTTTTATAAGATTATGATAATAGCCAAAGTTACTGTAAAAGAACAGGAATTACAGGTAGAAGTTATTCCCTGTTTTCAACAAACGTAGTAAAGATGGTTGTCCCGTAGTTTCTTTGTGTTTTATAAAAAGGAAAATTTTTATAATCGTTGCGTGGTGTATGTTCCAATACAAACCAACCGTCTTTCGTCAATATTTTTTTATCAAAAATTATTGTTGGAAGCTCATCAATAGTCGTCAATGCGTAGGGCGGGCCGGCGAAGATGAAATTAAATTGTTCATTACAAATTGATAGGTATTTAAAAACATCCATTTTGATGACATGAAAATTTTCGAATTGCAAGGTCTCGGCTGTATTTCGAATAAAGGCAGCCATTTTATAATCTTTTTCGACGATGGTACAATCCTGAACACCCCTCGATGCCAGTTCAAAACTAATGCTGCCGGTGCCGCCAAAAAGATCCAAACTTTTCAAGGAAGAAAAATCAAGTTGATGATAGAGGACATTGAACAAACCTTCTTTTGCCACATCCGTTGTGGGCCGGGTAAAAGGCATTTTTGCCGGCGGCATCAATTTTCTTCCGCGATGAATGCCACCTATGATACGCATTGAATCAAATCATTTAATGATGTGAAATAATGTGCCGGATACTCCCCATTTTCTGTCCAGCCGACTTCCCTGAAATCAATATGCAAAAAATATTGTTTCAAATCTTTGAACAAACTTGAATCCCGGTCAATCAACCCGGAAAGCAGTAAGTGCACTTTTTCCTGTGAAAAATAAAATTCGTTGGCTACCCTTAATAAATGATATAAAACATCCGTTGCCGTTACATAAGCAAAACTTCTCGCCAATAAAATATCATGACTGCGAGTTACCAATACTACAAAATCATCTTTTCTGAAATCAATCAATATTTTTTTAGTATGATCTGCAATATCGAGGTTTTTCACACTGACGGAATATTGATGCCAGTAACGGGCCGTTGGAAATTGCTTTTTCATACTTTCTGCAATTTCTTCAGGCACGGCATATATATTTTGCAATTGCCACCCCGAAATATTTTCTGCAATGATGGTTGTTTCTTCTACATAACCGAAAGCAGTTTGTAAAAGAGCTTCCGTATTTTCATTTTTGTACACACTTAATGGCACCAGAAGACTTTCAGCAAAATCGTAGGCAATGATAATCTCAAAAAAATCTTCTCCCAATATTTCATTCTCGGTGAGTAATTGTTGCCAGGTTCTTTTGTTCCAATCTGTAATAGTATAATATTGCAAATGGCTTATTCGGCTTCCGTCTTTATTACTGACACAAAAACAACAATGGGCTTTTCCAATACGAATGGCAAGTAGCCGCTGCTCTATGGCCGTTTGATTATTGTTTATTTGAAATAACTGTTTCAATCTTACTTTAGTTGGCTGCAATAATACTCAAAAAAATAAATATCGTAGGTTTGTCGGTTTTTATCAAATGTCAAGTGGTAAGCAACAAAATAGTTTACAGGTTTCTGAAAGTTACCGGCAGATTTTACAAATCGCATTGCCGATTAGCTTTTCTATTTTGGTACCGCAATTCAATTTTATAGCCAATAATATTTTCCTGGGCCATTATAGTCAGGAAGCTTTGGCGGCTGCCAGTATCACGGGAATTTTTTATTTGATTTTTGCCATGATCGGGTTTGGCCTGAATAATGGGTTACAAACTTTAATAGCGAGAAGAGCCGGAGAAAACCGCCCGGAAGAAGTGGGCAAATTATTCGGGCAAGGTATTTATATTTCTTTATGCATTGCCGGCATTGGCATCCTCATCACCTGGTTTTTGTCGCCTTATATTTTACGTTCGGTACTGCACTCATCCACGATTGCCAATGAAGCCATTGGGTATTTACAAATTCGCATCTGGGGATTGCCGTTTTTATATATTTATCAAATGCGCAATGCTTTATTGGTAGGTACCAATAATAGTAAGTTCCTTATTTACGGCGCATTTGCCGAAGCCATTACCAATATCATTTTCGATTACCTTTTCATCTTTGGCCATTTTGGCTTTCCGGAATTGGGGTTCAACGGCGCTGCAGTTTCATCCATCATCGCTGAATTTACCGGCATGTTTGTCATTTTTTTGGTGATACATCAAACAGGTATTAGTCAGCGTTTTGCTTTGTTCAAACATTTGCGTTGGAATAAAAAACTGAGCGGCTTGTTACTTCGAATTTCCTCTCCCATTATTTTACAATTGGCGGCCAGCATTATCAGTTGGGAGTTTTTTTATATCCTGATTGAACATCATGGAGAGACGCCGTTGGCTATTTCTAATGTGATGCGTAACATTTTTGGACTCACCGGCTGCATTACCTGGGCATTTGCGGCTACTTGTGCCACTGTTGTTAGCAATATCATTGGGCAAAACAAACAGGATAAAGTCAGGGAAGTTATCAAAAAAATAGTGAGGATAAGTGTTGGGTCGGCTTTGGTATTAGCCATTCTTGTCAATATTTTCCCCGGCGTATTTATTTCTATTTTTGGCCAGCCCGCAGGTTTTGTTGAAGAAGCCATTCCCGTTGTTCGTGTTGTAACTGTGGCGATGGTACTCATGCCGTTTGCAACGACCTGGTTGTATGGCGTAACGGGCACCGGCAATACCCGCATAACTCTCATCATCGAAATAATTGCCATCATATTTTATTCCGTTTTTGTTTACCTAGTATTGGAATATTTTAATTTATCCATTACGATTGGCTGGATGGGCGAATGGGTTTACTGGACAGTTATATTATTACTGGCGAGATGGTATATTTTGAAAGGCCATTGGCAACTAAAGAAAATTTAATATTCTTTTGTATAACTAACACCCACATTCCCGGTAAAATCAGCAATAGGCGGATGTAATTTGACCAAGGAAAAACTTATTTTTTTACAACCTGGAAAAGAAGAACGAATATTTTCAATGATACGCATGGCTACGGTTTCCAATAGTTCTGTCGGGATGGCCATTTCTTTTTTGACGATGTCGAATAGTTCGACATAATTAATTGTATCATGAATTGAATGAACAACTGCTGCCGAAGGTTCAATGGCAACAGATAGGTTCACTTCAAAATTATTTCCGTTTTTCTTTTCTTCATCAAGGATGCCATGATAGGCAAAAAAACGAACATTGTTGAGGGCTATGGTTAATAATCCTGACATTTTTTTATGATTCTTTGGCTCCTAAATATCTTTCGGCATCGAGGGCGGCCATACAACCGGTGCCGGCAGCTGTCACAGCCTGGCGATAAACTTTATCCTGTAAATCTCCGGCAGCAAATACACCGGCAATATTTGTTAGTGTACTTCCGGGTTTTGTTTTTACATAACCGGCATCATCCATTTCGAGGAAGGGTTTAAAGATGTCTGAATTGGGTTTATGACCGATCGCAACAAAAAAAGCACTCACCGGTATTTCCTGTATTTCGTTTGTCTTATTATTTTTAATTTTTACGGCTTCTACTTTTTTATCACCTAAAATTTCTTCCGTTTCGCAATTCCAATAAATTTTAATATTCGGTGTTTTCAATACACGGTTTTGCATCACTTTACTGGCCCGCATTTCATCACGCCGGACAATCATGTGTACCTTCGAACAAATTTTGGATAAATACAAAGCTTCTTCAGCAGCCGTATCGCCGGCACCCACGATGGCTACTTCTTTCTCTTTAAAGAAAAATCCATCGCAAACGGCACAGGCACTCACGCCATATCCATTCAGTCTTTCTTCACTTTCCAATCCTAACCATTTTGCAGAAGCGCCGGTAGAAAGTATAACTGCATCGGCTTCAATCCATTTATCATCATCAATTTGTACTTTATGTACATCACCGGAAAAATCGACTTTTGTAGCTACACCAAAACGAATATCGGCACCCATACGAGCAGCTTGTTTTTCAAAATCGACCATCATATCAGGGCCTTGTACACCGTCGGCATAACCGGGATAATTTTCAACTTCAGTTGTTATGGTCAATTGGCCGCCCGGCTGAATGCCCTGATATAAAACAGGTTTCAATCCTGCACGGGAAGCATAAATAGCAGCAGTATAACCCGCAGGGCCGGAACCAATTATCAGGCATTGGACTTTTTCGTTTGTTTCCATTAAATCTTTTTTGTCAATAAAATTTGTGCAAAATTACAGTTTCTAATCCTATTTTCTGCAAAGCAATAAACGACTCTTTCGTTTGAAATATTAATGAGGAATAATGATGGTTTTATATTGCGAAGCATACCCTCCGAAATAACCCAATCCACCTGCGGTAATATTGCTGCTGACTTTAATGGGAGAAGAAAATGGATTGCCGACATTGGAATAGGCAAATTCCATCGTTCGCCAAAAATCATAAGTGGCTTTATTTATATTGGACAGTTTGAAAGTAACCGTATCACCTTTGGTAAAGAATGAATAATTTTCAGGGATAGAGCCATTTCTGGGGACGCCTCTTTCTACTTGTACATCATAAGTGGTGCCGTCAATAATCTGGTCATCAAAAACTGAATTGAGCCCCGGAAAAAAAGGTTGACTATTTTGTTTTGTATAATAACGGCTATAATCGCCAAAACCCGGCGGGTCGGTAACTTTCACTCTTACTTCTACCAAAGAATCCGGGTTGCCAACAGGTGCCGGCCGCCAGTATAAGGAGTCAATATGTTTGGTAATATAGGGAATGGTTGTCGTAGCCGTATATGTTTTTCCATCATGAATGATTTGCAAAGCGTAGGAGGTATTCAGTTGACCTGTAAAAGCCGTAGCCAAGTTGGAAGAATCAATGGAATAATAATAGTAATAAAGACCGGCAGCCACCGGAAAACTATATTCTTTTAGTTGGTGTGTTACACTACCATTCGAAATGGTAACAATGGCATTGTGTACAAAACTATTGGCCAAAGTGGTAGCATTAATGGTGGAAAAATAATTCAGGCTGTTAGTTAATGTTACAATGGGCGGTTGACCGTTTTCGATACTGGCATCCACAACGAGTTTGGGATTTACATCATCCAATTTAATTTGAATATCTTTTTCGCAAGCTGTAAAAAAGAGGGAAAGTATTGACAACAAAAAAATCCATTTCATTTTCATAGCGGTTGTAAAAATAATTATTTATCAATTGTAGTCAGATGGGTGGCCATAAAGTTTTTGAATTCATTTTCAATTCCGGGATTTTTTTCAATCAACCTTGCTGAAAAAAAACAACCCCAACCGGGTGGTCGGGGCTGCAGTTACTAAACCCATCAATTAAGATTTATTTACTAACAAAAATTCTAACCCAAATAAGCTTTTAAAGCGCTGCTATACCGGGCTTTTTGAAGCCTTTTGATAGCTCTTTCTTTTATCTGGCGGATTCTTTCTTTGGTCAGGTCATATTTCTGGCCAATTTGTTCGATGGTTACGCCATTTTCACCATCCAAACCAAAATACGCATTGACGATTTCAGCTTCTCTGGGTGATAATGATTTCAGTACCCGGCGAATTTCATTTCTCAAAGAATCTTTCATTACATCATCATCTGTATCGGCGCCGCCTTCGAGCAAATCGCCCATAGCCACGTCTTCTGCTTCGTGTACCGGCGCATCCAGCGATGTGTGCCTTGTGTTACTTTGAAAAATATTATTAATCTCCGTCTCACTCATTTCCAGCAATTCTGCCAGTTCTTCTGTTGATGGCTCTCTTTCATGTTCTTGTTCGAAAGCCATATACGCTTTATTCGCTTTGTTGTAAGTGCCAATTTTGTTTTGAGGCAGGCGGACTAATCTTCCCTGCTCTGCCAACGCCTGCAAGATGGACTGGCGAATCCACCAAACAGCGTATGAAATAAATTTGAAACCCTTGGTTTCATCAAAGCGTTGTGCCGCTTTTATTAAGCCGAGGTTACCCTCGTTAATCAAGTCACTCAGTGACAAACCCTGATGTTGGTATTGCTTCGCTACAGATACTACAAATCGCAAATTGGCTTGTACCAATTTGTCCAAAGCTCTTTGAGAATCAACCGGGTTTCTGTTGAACATTTTAATGCGTTGTGCCAATGTTGTTTCTTCTTCCGGTGTAATCATGGAAATTTTAGAAATTTCCTGTAAATATTTCTCAACTGCCTGGGAATCTCTGTTGGTAATCTGAGTAGCAATTTTTAGCTGCCGCATAGCTGAACTGATTTTTAATTATAACGTAATAATGACAGTCTTTCTTTGCAGTTTGTTGCAAATGGATAGTTAATTGCTTGTAAAAGTTAAAAACGCCCCTGACCGTCTGCAAAAATAATCAATATCCTTCGTATCTCATAACCTTTGAGGCTGAAAATAACGTCGCTTTTTCGAAATTTTATTCAGCGGGTGTGCATAAACGGTAGAAATGCAGTAGCAGCAATGGTTTCAGCGAATTTGATCAAGTTTCATTTGGGGCAACCTTGTCTCCGGATTTTGACAACTTGTTTCGCCGTTTCAGATAAATCCAAAGTCCTAAACCGGCAAGGAATAATAAAGTGGAAATGACTTCTGCCTGCGTTGGATGAAATCCAAATAAATTGATACGGGTATTGACCCTTATTTTTTCGATGAAAAACCTTTCGGCTCCATTGAACATTAAGTACAAAGCAAACATCAACCCCGGAATTTTCAATTTTTTGCGCAGCGACATTAAAATGAAAAATAATATCAGGCAGGCCAGTATTTCATATAAAGGAGTGGGAAAAACCGGTGCTGCCAGTTCATTACAGAATTTACCTTCACAACCCGGAATGGGGATGCCCACTTCGTTCACATTATGCGGATATTTATAAGCCCAGAACCAATCGGGCATCCAACTAAAAGGTTTAGCGGCCGTATTCACAATGCCCCAATCGCCATCGCCGGCCACCTGGCAACCGATTCTGCCCAAGCCATAAGCCAGCATCATCGTCGGCGCAAAAGCATCATTCAAATGCCAGAACCCGATTTTGTGTTTTTTGGCATACCACCAAATGGCTAAAGCCGCAAATATCAAACCTCCGTAAAATGTCAATCCTTTGGCAGAAAGAATATAATCAGAAGGATGTTTGAGAAAATCATCCCAGTTTTCAAAAAAATCGAAGACCTTGGCGCCAATCAATCCAAACACCAAAGCGAGGATGGTTATTTCACCGACCCTGTCCTGCGGCCAAATGCGTACCGTACGGACTTCCGGTTTATCCAATTTCTTTTTATTCTTTTCCCACCATTTCAAACCGGCAAATAAAACTCCCAAACCTATTCCGGCCGGCCAACTGCCTAACGAAGAAAAAATAAATGCCTGCGGATCAGAAGTGGCCGAGCTGTCCATGATAAATAAAGCCAGGATCTTGTACCCCAATAAAAATCCCAATAAAAAATTGAGGGCTATTTCCATGAAAGAAGCCGGTTTGCCCACCGTAACTTTCATTTCGGTAGGTTGCAATAAGCCCTGTTTACTTTTGCGCTTGAGTTCCGACGCCAATACCATTGCCGAAATGATAAAAGCTAAGGCAACAAAAAATCCGAAGGAATTGACAAACCGCAGAAATTTCCAGTCAACACCAAACAGGTCTTTAAAAGCAAAGTAGAGATTGGGATACATGTACAATAAATTGGTTGGCAGCGAATATACTAATTATGCGCAGAGCAAACACTTGATTTTGATGAGGCAGGAAAACGAAAAGCCGGAACTCTCAATGAATAATGTTCCGGCTAAAAAATTAATTACAATACTGCTCAAATGCGCCTACCAGGTTGTCTGCAATCATTTCAGCAGAACGGCCTTCAATTTGATGGCGTTCGATAAAGTGCACCATCTGACCATCTTTGAATAAAGCAATGGAAGGTGAAGATGGCGGATATGGCATCATGTGCTGCCGCAAAGATTGCACGGCTTCTACATCAAAACCGGCAAAACTCGTTGTCAGGAAATCCGGTTTGTTTCCGGCTTTTTCTATAGCTAATAAAACGCCGGGCCGAGCGGTGCCTGCAGAACAACCGCAAACAGAATTTATCATAACAAGTGTGGTTCCTTTCTGTGCCAATTGTGCATCTACATCGGCTACGGAAAGCAATTCTTTGAAACCATTTTCAGTAAGTTCCTCTTTCATAGGAACGACTATTTCTTCAGGATACATATCGAATATTTTTTATGAAATGCAAAAGTAAAGAATTTGAAGTTTTGCTTTCCCAGTGTTTTTTGTTTCAGAAATTTTGACAGCAATTTTTCCTCTTTTCGGAAATAATGTCTTTTCAAAAATTAAAATCCCGACAGAACTGACAGAAAAAAACAGGAAAATGTTGGCTGGTATATGCTTTGTTCAGGTAGGATTGAAAACAACGATTGAATTATTTATTATAAACTTTAAAACTATACAACTATGTTAAACGTAAATCTAAAACAAAAGCCTTTTCAACATTCATTCAACAGCTTGGTGGATGATTTGTTTACTGAATTGCCCATGATCTTCAAAAATGATTTTAACAATTCAGAAAGAAATGGTTTGGTACCGGTCAACGTCAAAGAAACAGACAATGCATTTGAATTGGATGTGATAGCTCCCGGATTTGAAAAATCAGATTTTACCATCAATC
>JAGQWM010000044.1 GCA_020437365.1 Chitinophagaceae bacterium
CTATCTGTGGTGGGCGCAAGTAAATTGAGAGAACATGACCTTAGTACGAGAGGACCGGGTCGTACGTACCGCTGGTGTATCAGTTGTGCCGCCAGGTGCAATGCTGAGTAGCTAAGTACGGACAGGATAAACGCTGAAAGCATCTAAGCGTGAAACCTTTCTCAAGATGAGTTTACTTTTAAAGGCCGTCAAAGACTATGACGTTGATAGGCTACAGGTGTAAAACTGGTAACAGTAAAGCCGAGTAGTACTAATTGCCTGTACGCTTTAATTTTTTTCTTATTTTTTAAAAATGAGAACATTAGATTTCTTCTGACATTTCCCAATATGATCTTATTTATTATTTTGAATGTTGAATGAAGAATGTTGAATTTTTATTCTGTTGCATTTGGATTTTAAAAGAATCATTTAAAATAATGTACATTCTTATGGTGGTTTGTCCGAGGGTGTTCACCTCTTCCCATACCGAACAGAGAAGTTAAGCCCCTTATGGCCGATGGTACTGCACCACAATGCGGGAGAGTAGGTAGCTGCCATATTTTTTTAAAAGAGCTTGTCAATTGACAGGCTCTTTTTATTTATAGCAACTTTTTTATTTTGCCATTATCTTTAATTAGTACCAACAGCTTTTTTTTAAATTAAATACGTTTTATCTTCAATTCGTGACTAAAAAAGAAAGGATTATACTATTCATTTTAGCTTCTTTGAACTTTACGCATATCCTTGATTTTATTATCATGATGCCTTTGAGTAATTACCTGATTCCTTATTTTAAGATTACTGCATTTCAATTTAGCATGTTGGTAGCATCTTATTCCATCAGTGCTTTTTTTTCAGGGCTGGCAATTGCTTTAGTTATCGATCGTTTTGACCGGAAAAAAACATTGGCTTTAGCTTATACCGGTTTTTTAATCGGTACGGTCACTTGTGGCTTTTCTTATTCGTATGAAATACTTTTAGCGGCAAGGATTCTGACAGGTTTGTTTGGAGGAATTATTGGGGCTCAGGTGTTAGCCATCGTGGCTGATTTGTTCACCTATGAAAGAAGAGGCAGGGCTATGGGTGCAGTCATGAGTGCTTTTGCCATTGCGTCTATTCTGGGGGTACCTGTTTCGTTGTACCTGACCAATTTATTTGATTATAACTGGCATGTTCCTTTCTTAATGGTCGGGTGTGTAGCTTTTATATTGGTACCTTCTATTTTAAAATTTATTCCTTCTATCAAGGAGCACATTGTTGAAAGAGATAAATCTGCATCACCATTTAAAGCTATTATAACTGTTTGTAAAATTCCTTCGCAACGGTCGGCATTGATTTTTTCCTGCCTATTGATGATGGGACATTTTTTGATAATTCCATTTATCAATCCTTTCATAGAATTCAATAAAGGCTTTTCGAAAGATTTAATACCGATGATTTATTTAGTTGGCGGTATTGCTTCTTTATTTGCCGCAATTTATTTAGGAAGGGTGTCTGATAAAGTGGGGAAACTTCCCGTATTTTCCTGGGCGGTTTTTTTATCATTATTCATGGTCATCATTATTACGGCTATGCCTGATTTACATTTTAGTATTGTGCTTTTATTATTTGCTATTTGGTTTATTTTGGCCACCGGCCGGGCGGTTACTGCCCAAGCAATGATAAGTGAAGTAGTGACGCAGGAACAACGGGGTAGTTTTATGAGTATAAACGGAAGTGTGCAACAATTAGGAAGCGGCATTGCTTCCCTGGCAGCAGGTGTGATTGTTGTTACGGAAAATTCCGGAAAAATTTTATACTACAATTGGGTAGGATATTTAAGCATCCTTGTTCTTATAGGAAGTTTAGTATTTGGACGGTTTGTTTTCAGAAAATTGGATAAACCGGCTAAAGTTATTGCTAAAAAATAACCACTGAATTATTTATTGCATCACTCTATAAACCGGGTATTGATTATAAGCCGGTTCTATCCATGGTGAATGTTGAAAAATAAAAAACAATTGTGCATTGGCGTTATTAGCAAAATCCTTGTCCGTTGATTTTTTTTCATCCAACTTTGATTTTAAAGCCGGATTGTTTTTTAAATATGCTGCTGCAATATCTTCAAAATGATAAGGAGAGAATCCCTCTTTCAAGCCTAAAATAGCATCGAAAAAATTCCATGCGAAATATGAATCTGTGGCTTCAGGTTCTAAAGTTTCAACAATAAAACGATTGGCAGTTTGATTCATAGGAATATACCAATCTCCTTTTCTGAATTGAACTTCTTTAGTATGCGTTGCGACAGTTACATTACTATTCGGGTGATGCATTTCAAATTGCCCTGGAGATGATTTATAATGATCAAGTGTATAAACATCTACTTTTATAGTGGTGTCATACAGCAGTTGTTTCATTTTTACCCGGTTCAATTTCAATAAATCCACCACTTTCCACCATCCTTGCGGAATGATATAAGCAACAGGTTTCTTTACAAATAAATCCGCCGGAAAAGAATTATACAATTTGACATTGGCTTCAAATGGTTTTGTACGATCGTAAAATAATCTTGGTAAGCCACTGATTTCACTGGGCTTATGTGTGGCTTTGTACCCTTTGTATGTAATTTCTTTATATCCTGCAGTATCCATTTTCCAATGAATGGGAAAATTTGTTTGGGTTTGTACTTCATTACGAGCTTCGGCTCTGAGTTGTTGTATTTTATGGCCATTTTTAGCGGTGAATTCTATAAAAGATTGTAGTAAATCCAACGTTGCCTTTACCCTTTGTTTATAAGGTTTTAGCATGTGTGTTTCAGGAATGAATGAAAAGCATTGCCACAAGGCTGCGTAACCACTGCTGTATCTTGGTGAATCAAAAAATTCGCTCCAACCGCTTTTTTCCGGCGATTCATCAAAATCATTGACATAAGGAACGAGGTCATAACCTTTTGTTTTCATTAAACTATATAATCCGGGTTCAAATTCTTTGTTCATAAATTCTCCGAGAGCACCACCTAACTTATCATGTTGTGTACAAATAAGCGTCATGACATGCTGATAATCGGCGCCATCGCTGACATGGTTATCTACAAAAACATCCGGATCGGCCAGTTGAAAGATTGCTGCAAATGACCTTGCATTTTTGGAATCACTTTTTATAAAATCACGGTTAAGGTCAAGGTTTTGTCCATTGCCTCTAAATCCAAATGCTTCGGGACCGTTCTGATCAACTCGATAATTTGTACTTCTATTCAAGCAGCCACCAATATTATACACAGGTATAATAGCCAGCACTACATCATCGGGAATTTTATACCTGTTCTCTACTATATCTCTTGCCAATAACATACTGGCATCTATACCATCTGGTTCGCCGGGATGAATTCCATTATTGATTAAAATAATTTTTTTATGACGTTGATGTATTTTCTTAAAGTCTTTATCGCCGCCATTGCTCACTAAAATTAAATGCAAAGGATAGCCTGCATCGGTTGGCCCCATGGTCAGCATATTTACTTTGGCAGATTGTGCATCTAGTTTTTTCCACCATTTTACTATTTCAAAATAGGTAGGTGTTTGTTGGCCATTTGATTGTTCAAATAGTGTTGTCATTTTTTGACCAAAAACCGGGTAGATTGTTGTTAGTAGTAAAAGAATAAAAACAATATTTTTTTTCATTATAAATTTTTTATCTATAGCGAATTGATTGAAAATATGGGAGAATCAAATCTAAACAAAAAAGACATCCTTTTTGGGGATGTCTTTCAAATAAAGAAACTGAATATTTTTATTTAGCAGTATTCACAGATTTAGCTAATTTACTTTTTAAGTTGGCAGCTTTATTTTTATGAATGATTCCACGTTTTGCCAGCTTGTCAATCATAGCAGCAACTTTAGGAAGTTTTTCACCCATTTCTTTGGGGTCTGCAGCTTTCATATCACGAATGGCATTACGGGTTGTTTTGCCATAATATTTATTTCTGACCGTTCTTGTAGCTGTTTTACGAGAATGTTTTTTTGTTGCGGTATGATTCGCCATTTGTATTAATTTTTAAGAGAGGGCAAAGGTACTATTGTGATGATAAACCTCCAAATTTTCAACACATTTATTAGCTGTTTTCAACAAAGGTAACAACCCGGTAGGGCAATTGGAATACGTAGGTAAAAAGACTCCACAGGAAGTTGTAAATCCTTCAAAATGAACAATTTTTTTCGATTATTTAAACGATATTTGTGGCCTTTATAACCGTCATTTTCAAATTACAGGCAAGACATGAAGGATTTTTCCTATATCACCAACTCATCACCGGCATATATCGAAAATATGTACCGTGATTTTGTGGAGAATCCGGCCAGTGTGGACACGGAATTAAAGAAGTTTTTCGAAGGGTTTGATTTTGCCATGACAACGGCTGCTGCCAACCGGCAAAACGGAACTTCCACTATACTCACTTCCGGCGCAGGTGGAACACCTTCTCAAGTTGGATTGAGCGATGTCAGCTGGACCAAAGAAATTGGTATTTACCGGCTTATTCTGGGCTATCGCAATAAAGGTCATTTGATTGCCGACACCAATCCCATTCGTAAAAGAAAAGACAGAGGGGCCAACCTCGATATTTCATTTTTTGGTTATACGGAAGCCGATCTTGACAAGGAATTTGAAGCAGGAAAAATACTGGGATTGGGTACAACAACTTTAAGAAATATTGTTGCCCACCTGAAGAAAATATATGCAGGACCTGTTGGCATTCAATATAAATATATCAGCAACCAGGAGAAAGTAGATTGGTTGACAAAAGAATTTGAACAACTCATTGCTGTGCCATTGTCCAATGAAAAAAGAAAACACCTTTTAGAAAAGTTGAATCAAGGTGTGATGTTTGAAAAATTCCTGCACACAAAATTTGTCGGTCAAAAAAGATTTTCACTGGAAGGAGGTGAGACGTTAATCCCTGCCCTTGATGCCATTATCAACCTGGCAGCTGACGATAAGGTGGAAGAAGTGGTGATTGGTATGGCACATCGTGGCCGATTGAATGTATTGGCCAATACAATGGGAAAAACCTATGAACAAATTTTTAGTGAATTTGAAGGAACAGCAAAGCTAGACCAAACCATGGGCTCCGGCGATGTTAAATATCATTTGGGATTTGGTAGTAAATTGAAATCAAGGAATAATAAAGATGTTTATGTAAAGTTGATGCCCAACCCTTCACATTTAGAAGCTGTAGATCCGGTTGTATTGGGTTTTGCGAGGGCCAAAGCCGATGCGATTTATAAATCCAACTACGATAAAATTTTACCCATATTAATACACGGCGATGCGTCTGTTGCCGGGCAAGGTATTGTTTACGAATGTTTACAAATGGCTTACCTGAAAGGGTATTATGCCGGAGGCACTATTCATTTTGTCATCAATAATCAAATTGGGTTTACAACCGATTTCGATGATGCTCGTAGTTCGGATTATTGTACTTCATTGGCAGCAGCTATTCATGCGCCGGTATTTCATGTAAATGGCGACTATCCTGAAATGGTAGTGAAGTGTGTTGAAATCGCTACCCGGTTCAGACAGAAGTTTAATTCGAATATTTTTATCGATATGGTTTGTTATCGTAAACACGGCCATAACGAAGGCGATGACCCCAAATTTACCCAGCCACATTTGTATGCATTGATTGATAAACATCCAAATCCGCGGGAAGTTTATGTAAAACGATTACTTGATACCGGAGATACGACAGTACAAGTAATGGCCAAGGAGATGGAAGATAAATTCTGGGATGATTTGCAGAAAAGATTAGACGGCGTCAAACAAAATCCATTGCCATACGAATACCAGGCGCCGGAAGAAGCCTGGCGTAAATTAAGAAAAGTAACGCCGGCAGATTTTGAAGCATCGCCCGAAACAAGTATTCCAAGAGAAAGTTTTGATACGATTTTCAAAGCGATGATGTCCTGGCCCGAAGGATTTAAGCCATTAAGAAAAGTAGAAAAAATTCTGAAGGATAAAGTCAAACTCTTTGATACGGAGAACAAAGTAGATTGGGCTACCGCTGAATTACTGGCCTTTGGAAGTTTGTTACTCGAAGGAAAAGATGTACGGATGAGTGGACAGGATGTTCAACGAGGAACTTTCTCTACTCGTCATGCGGTGTTAAGAGATGAAGAAACAGATAAGGCATTCAACCGGTTGAGTACGATTCCGGGAGCTGCCGGAAAATTCAGAATCTATAATTCATTGCTTAGTGAATATGGTGTATTGGGTTTTGAATATGGATATGGGCTGGCCAATCCTGATACATTGGTTTTATGGGAAGCACAGTTTGGTGATTTTGCTGATGGTGCACAAATTATTATTGACCAGTTTATTGCTGCCGGTGAGCAAAAATGGAATCGTATGAATGGCGTTACTTTATTGTTGCCTCATGGCTACGAAGGGCAAGGCCCGGAACATAGCAGTGCCAGGGTAGAAAGATTTTTGCAGATGAGTGCAGAATACAATTGGATTATTACCAATATAACAACAGCAGCCAATTATTTTCATGCGTTGCGCAGACAATTAGCCTGGCCATTTAGAAAACCATTGATTGAATTTACACCAAAAGCCAATTTAAGGCATCGGGGTGCTTTTTCACCGGTTGAAGAATTTACCAATGGAAAGTTCCAAGAAGTCATTGACGATGAGTATGTTGATCCTGCAAAAGTCAAAAAAGTATTATTCTGCTCCGGTAAAGTTTATTTTGATTTGGCTGAACGCCAACAAAAAGATGAAATAAAAGATACGGCGATTGTCCGGGTAGAACAATTGTATCCATTACCAGTTCAACAATTGGATGTCTTGCAGAAAAAATATAAAAAAGCCACTTGGTTTTGGGTGCAGGAAGAACCACAAAATATGGGTGCGGCATCCTATTTGCAAATGAACCTGAAAAGTATCAACTTTGGTACCATAAGCAGGCAACCTTCTGCTTCAACGGCGACCGGGCATCATAGAATACACCAACAAGAACAACAGGAAATTATAGATACCGCATTTAGTATTTAATATTTGAAATTACATCATGATAGACATAAAAGTTCCTACCGTAGGCGAATCCATCAGTGAAGTCACACTTTTGAACTGGAATAAAAAAGACGGGGAATATGTGAATAGGGATGAAGTGATCGCTGAACTGGAAAGTGAAAAAGCCACTTTTGAAGTCAATGCTGAAGAAGCCGGTGTGCTAAAACATGGTGCGTATAAAGAAGGTGATACAATCAATATTGGTGATGTGCTGGCGCAAATTGATGAAACAGCTGAAAAATCGGCTAACGAGCAAGCACAACCGAAAGAAGAAGCTCCTGCAAAAAAGACGGAACCGGAAGTTGCAACCACAACGGAAGTAAAAACCGATAAACCCAAAGTAGAGTTTGTAGAAGAAGCTCTTGCCCAAAAGAAAAATATAAAAGCAAGTCCGGTAGCTTCGGCGATGATTGCTGATAAAAAAATCGATACGGCACAATTGCATCCAAGTGGCCCTTCGGGGAAAATTTTAAAAGAAGATGTTTTGGCTGCTTTATCCAATCCCGGCAAGAATACTTTCAATGGCGCCGCACTTTTCAGTCGAAATGTGCGAAAAGAAAAAATGAGCAACTTGCGCAAAACCATTTCCCGGCGTTTGGTGGAGGCCAAAAATTTAACGGCCATGCTTACCACTTTCAATGAAGCAGATATGAGCCGGATAATGGATATCCGGAAAAATTATAAAGAAAAATTTAAAGAAGTGCACGGTATTGGGTTAGGTTTTATGAGTTTCTTTTCCAAAGCCTGTGCTACAGCATTGGCCGAATGGCCTTCAGTGAATGGATATATTGATGGCGAAGAAATTATTTATCATGACTATGCAGACATCAGTTTTGCGGTCAGTACACCAAGGGGGCTAACAGTACCGGTTATGCGTAATGTGGAAAGTTTATCCATGGCGGAAATTGAAAAGGCAGTGGCAGAATTGGCTACGAAAGCCAGGAACAGTAAATTGACTACCGATGACTTGACCGGTGGTACATTTACCATTACCAACGGTGGCGTATTTGGTTCATTGATGAGTACGCCGATCATCAATATTCCGCAAAGTGCCATATTGGGTATGCATAAAATCCAGGAACGTCCTATGGTCGAAAACGGGCGGGTTGTCGTAAAACCTATGATGTATCTTGCTTTGAGTTATGACCATCGCATTATTGATGGTAGAGAATCAGTTGGATTTCTTGTCAGGGTAAAAGAATTGTTGGAAAATCCTGAGCAACTATTAATAGGCAAAGACCCGGTTAAATCACTATTGGATTTATAAATTTGTCTTATGAAAATAAATAAGTTTTTATTTTTCCTTTCCTTAATCGTTGGGTTGACTTCTTGCCAAAAAGAAATAGATTGGGGAATAGATGTGGGCAATGGTGGAGGTGGAAGCACTTCCGGTGATTTGTTAGTGAAAGCTTTAGAAATATCGCCTGCTACGAATGATACCAACACCCTTACATTTACATGGGATGCGAATGAAAAACTGCTGAATTATAATTCGAGTGGAGTTGTAAGTGGTTTCCCTATTGAAATCAATCAGGAAATCATTCGTCAACCGGATGAAAGGATTCAAAAAATAATTTCTATTTCTTCAGCCTTAAGTGCATTTTCAGATTCTACTGTTTATACCGTTTTTTATGAAGGCAGTACTTCTAAATTAAATTATGTATTAGGCGTTCACTACAGCAGTATTCTTGGCGATACAAAAGATAGTGCTGCATTTACCTATAATGCTGAGAATCGTGTAGCTTCAAAAGAAAGTTTTACGGAATTGTTGGGAAGTTATGAGCCCAACACGAAAGTAATGTATCAATATGATGCCAGTGGAAACATTACTGAAATACAATTATTTTCCTCTGACGGAGCCGGAGGATACGATCTAACATCTACTACGACATATACTTTTGACGGGCATAAAAATGCGGTAACTCTCGGAGAGGAATGTTATATTGTTATTGGTGCAGATAATGTTTGTGTCAATAATCCTATAAAAAAAGTAGTTGATGATATGGGAGGTGGATTTTCATTCACCGGCGTTTTTTCTCAATTGCAATTCAATTCATTTGACAAGCCTATACAAAGTGAATTATCGCTGACACCAAAACCGCCCGGTTACGATTTAAAGAATCTATACTTTTATCAATAACAAATTGGGTATTGATATTTATGCGTCGTTATTTTTCATATTTGTCTTCTGCTGTCAATATTCTTGAAAAATATAATGGGCAGGAGCCTTTTTCCCTTTTTATACAATCTTTTTTCAAACAGAATAAAAAAATGGGAAGCCGCGACCGGAAATTGGTCCGGCATTTTTGTTATAGTTTTTTTCGCTTGGGAAAAGCCTTGCCTGGTTTTTCTATTGATAAAAAAATAATCGCCGGATTGTTTTTAACTACAAACGAGCCTACAGAATATTTATCCGTTTTAGCTCCTGAATGGAATGAAAAAGCCAAATTGCCTTGGCTGGAAAAATTTAAATTAATTGATGAAAATCTGGCAGTTGAACAAATATTCCCTTTTGAAAATGAATGCGATAAAAATCTATCTGTTGAAACCTTTGTTATCTCTTTTTTGGAACAGCCAGATTTGTTTTTGCGCATTCGGCCGGGTTTTGAAAAAACCGTAAAAGAGAAACTGGGGCAAGAAAAAATTCAATACAAAATGCTTCGGGAGCATTCCATTTCCATTTCTGGTTCTATCAAAATTGAAAACATACTTGATGTAAATAAAGAAATCATTATCCAGGATTTTAGTTCACAACGGATTGGAGATTTTTTTTCATACTTAGCACATCAACAGCAATTACGTGTGTGGGATTGTTGTGCAGGAAGCGGTGGAAAATCTATTTTGGCGAAAGATTTACTTGGACAAATTGATTTAACGGTCAGTGATAATCGAACAAATATTTTGCATAATCTGCAAAAAAGATTTTTACAGGCAGGAATCGAAAAATATAATCTGCGGCCTGTAGATCTTTCAGGAATGAACATGTCCATAAGATTTAAACCGTTTGATTTCATCATAGCTGATGTGCCATGTACTGGAAGCGGCACCTGGAGCCGAACACCTGAACAACTTTTTTATTTCGAAGAGAAAAAGATAGAAGAATATGTACAATTGCAAAAAAGAATTCTGAAAAATGTTGTTCGATTTTTAAAGCCCGGTGGTAAACTGTTTTATATTACTTGTTCTGTATTTCAAAAGGAAAATGAAGCCATGGTTGAATTTATACAAATACAATTCAAAATGAAAGTACTGAAATTGGAACTGTTGGAAGGAATGCAATATAAAGCGGATACAATGTTTGCCGCCATGTTGGAAAAATCACTGTAACAACAAAGCTTTGGCTGTTCCGATTAGTTTTTTATCGTCATTATAACATTGAATGAAATACAATCCCCTGGCCAATTGATGTACCGGAATATTCACTGTGGATGTGCCGATATTTTTTGAATCAATTTTTTGCAACACTAAACTTCCTTTACTGTCATAAATTTGAATGTGCAATTGATTGACGAGGTATGGCGTTGTGATTTTAAGTATTATTATTTGAGTATTGACAGGATTGGGCTGTACCATGATTTTTTCCGGAAACGATTCATCCGGATTGGGATTCTCACAAAAAGTTGTAGAAGCTACTGATGAGCTATCGAGATAAATGGCCATAAACCCGGCTGAAGATGTATCAATAATTTGTCGTATTCGGTAAGTGTACACTCCGGCCGGGAGCCCGACGAGTGAATTATTATATGAATAATCCATATTGGTTAATACGGATTGGCCTTGTGCAGCAATTGTTTCAATTTTCGTATAAGCAGTATCGTTAGGTCCTTTGCGTTCGATTTCGTATTGCATGGCCGCTACATCTTTTGAATGCCACTGCAGATTCGTTACGCAGTTTGTGAAAGTTGCAGAGGCGGTTGCATAGTCTGTCAGCAGGTTGGCAAAGGCCAGTTTCATATCAGGAATTCCATATCCGGTTCTTGTATCAGGTGTAGTAAATTTATTGCCGGCTTCCTGCAAAGCTTTTAGAATTTTCATATTATTAAACTCTGGGAAACCCTGCCATAAGCAAGTGCCAAGCCCAGCCATATTCGGACAGGCAAATGAAGTGCCGTTCGAAAAACTTACCGTGTTGCCAGTCGTTTGTATCATAGCAGAAACACCTATAGAGGCCACATCCGGTTTGATACGTCCATCTGCCGAAGGGCCATAACTCGAAAACCCTCCTACAAAACCGCCGGTATTAACAGCGCCAACTGCCAATACGCTATCGGCATCCGAGGGAGTGATTAAATATTTCCAGGCACTATTGCCTTCATTACCTACAGCTATAAAAATTAATAATCCTTTTTTGGCAGCCATGTCGGCACCATTGGCAGCCATCGTAGTATTGCCATCCATATCGGCATAAGTATGGTTAAAGGAAGTATTGTCAAATGCGTAATAACCCAATGAAGAAGAGATAACATCAGCACCAGCACTATCAGCTCTTTCGGCACCACAAACCCAATTGAATTCTTCAATAGGATATTCACTGGCATCATCTTCAGTTTTATACAATAAAAAATTGGCCTTAGGTGCTTTGCCAATAAATTGTCCAGGAATATTGGCACCAATTGTAGAAAAACAACTCATACCATGTGAACCATCATCGGCAACATTCGTTTCACCATGTACAAAATCCCATGTGTCCTTTACCTGGTTATTTTGGATGATACTGTCGAAAGCATCCAATGTTGTAAAATTTCTGAATCCATTATCCAACATGGCAATTTGCATAGTTTGGCCTCTCAAGCCAATGTTGTGTAAAAACTCGCCATTGTGCAAATGAATTTCTGCAAATGAATTGGTTCCATAATTAAAATAATCGCCGGTTATTCCATTTGTTTTTTGTGCAATGGGAACAGGCGTTGTATTTTTTTCTTCTATAAATTTTTTATTGCCTGTTTGATTGGGCAAAGCCGGTTTGGCAGCAATGCCGGAAATGCTTTTTACAAATGGATATGCGTTAATTGTTGAAATAGCGTTGGGGTCTGTCACTTTTATGGCAATAGCATTTTGCCATTTCGAAACGTTTAAGATTGTAGTATTGGGTGTATTGGCAATTTGCGAAATATAAGACGGCGTAACCGGCAAATCTGTGCTATCAATTGCAATATTGTACAAAGTTCTCCTGTCAATGGCTTTTTGTGATAAATAAGTGGAAGGATTGGCAAAGGTATGCGGTGTGCCGTTTTTATCTTTTAGTAAAACCAAATATCGTGAAATCTGTGCTTGTGAATTTTTACAAAAAGCAAACAACAATATAACTGAAAGTATTTTTATTTTCATACACACTCAATCTGTCTGCTGTAAAAATACGGCAAATAAAAATTTTAATTATGGTCGATCATCCACATGGTGATACCGAAACCGGTTTTATAAGGTCCGGCAGGATTGCCTGTGTTGGGTTGGTATTCCCAAAGCTCATATTGTCTGTAAATCAGTCCGATATTTTTTGAATATTTTTCTACTGACCTCGACCGTGCTGCATAAGAAGTAGGAATGGTAATGGGTACATTGAAAGATTCATCTTCTTGCTCTACGGTTTCTACATCTGTATAATTGACTCCGTTATAACTAAATGGTTCAAGCATTCCATCATAACGAAAATCCCAGTTTTGAATATCGTCATCATTGCTAAAATTATAACCGGCATTATCATACGGATTGGTAGGATAATATTTATTGCCTTTCCAGGTAAAATCATTTCTTACGGGTGCATGTAATTTGATGGTCCGCAAATTGTCTTCAATGACTTCAATTTGGTCGGTTAGCGGCGTAATGAAATAACTTCCTGATTCTTTCCAGGGTTCAGTGCCAGCGGAATCTCTGATGGAGATAAAAATCCGGTAAGAAGGCCGGCCTAAATTATCAGTTATAACAGCATCTACCCGATGTTTGACCTGGTATCTGTGAATTTCTGTTGTGGTGCCAAAATTGGTAAAGACAAGTGAATCCAAACGGTAAGTAATATATTTTCCAACTTCAAGAGGAATATATGGGCCCACATTTTCTACGGTGAAATCGTCTTTTTCATTACAAGAAAAAAAACTGATTGCCACAATAAAAAAGAAGCAAAAACGAAAAATGAATGGAAATCTCATAAGTGGTTTTTCTGCATTTACGGACATAGTCTTTGGTTTAACTGGCCGTTTTCAATAGATACTTTACTCGCATTAAAAATACAAACAAAAAACGGGGAATGCCAGCAACCCCGCTAAAAAACGTATAATTTATGGCTTTATTGTTTGAGAATCAGCCATATTTGGTCATATTAAAGGCTTTCTGAACGAAGGCTTCCTGATTGAATGATACCGCCACCCACTACATCATCACCTTCATAAAATACAGCACTTTGTCCCGGGGCAATACCTTTTACACCCAAAATTCCGGAAGCCGGTTCTTCATAAAACCGGACTTTCATCAAACCATTTTCCGGATAAATATTGGACAGGCTGCCTTTGTCTTTATAGCGGATTTTAGTCATGACTTCCATACCCGGTGTAATGCTTTCGTATTTTATCATATTTAATTTGGATACCATCATTTCATTTTGTTCCAGGTCTTTTTCATCGCCGAGCATCACTGTATTTTTTTCGGGGTCAATTTTTGTTACGTACACCGGTTTGCCAAGGGCAATGTCGAGTCCTCTTCTTTGTCCAATGGTATAAAATGGATACCCTTTATGCTGTCCAAGGATGTTCCCTGCTTTATCAATAAAATAACCGCCTTTTACTTTTTCTTCTAATCCGTTGACTCTTCTTTTTAAAAAACCACGGTAGTCATTATCGGGTACAAAACAGATTTCATAGCTTTCACTTTTTTTGGCCAGTTCCGGATACCCGAAATCCAAAGCCATTTTCCGAATTTCAGATTTTCTGTAGGGTGCCAAGGGTAATAAAGTCCTACTCAATAAATCCTGTTGCAAACCCCATAAAACATAGCTTTGATCTTTGGTGTCGTCCACTGCTTTACTGACTACATAGCGACCATTATCATGTTCCCGTATTTTGGCATAATGGCCGGTGGCAATAAAATCACAATTCAATGCGTCGGCACGTTTCAATAAGGCCCGCCATTTTATATGCGTATTGCAAAGCACACAAGGATTGGGTGTGCGGCCGGCAAGGTATTCATCTACAAAATTTTCGATGACAAAATCGCCAAACTCTTCCCTGATATCCAAAATATAATGGGCAAATCCATGCTCTACGGCAGCTTGCCTGGCATCATTAAAACTGTCAATATTGCAACAACCGGTTTCTTTTTTACTACCACCACTGGAGGCATAATCCCAGGTTTTCATAGTAATGCCTACCACTTCATACCCTTCATTATGAAGCATCAAGGCAACGACAGTACTATCAATACCGCCACTCATAGCTACCAACACTTTTCCTTTTCTGCTCATTTTTACAATTTTAGCAAGTGGCAAAGATACGACGAAAATTGCCGCCATAGAAGCGATTACTGCTTAGGTTGTTGTAGCTTTTTAAGCCCTAGTGTTGTTTTACCAGTAAAAAATATACACAATTTATTATTGGCCAACGAAGTCTGTGAAGTTTGATATAGAATATACTTAACTTGCCATGCTAAATATATTTACGACAAATTAAAAAAGAGTACTATGATTAAAATGCAAGTAATTGGCCGTTTAGGAAAAGATTGTGTAGTCAATACAGTCAACGGCAAAAACGTAATTAATTTTTCCGTGGCGCATTCTGAAAGATACAAAGACAGCCAGGGAACATTACATGAAAAAACCATTTGGGTAGATTGTGCTTATTGGACAGACAGGACAGCCATTTCGCCTTATTTATTGAAAGGCACACAAGTATTTGTGGAAGGCCAGCCGGAAGCCCGTTCTTTTACAAGGAATGATGGCACACCGGGTTCTTCACTTTCCTTGCGCATTCGTGAAGTACAATTATTGGGAAGTAAATCCGATAATGACAACGCCGGTTCATCGCAGGAAAATAATTCGGAAGTTACTGCCGATTCTTCTGCTAACACTTCACCCGGCAATGAAGCCAATGACGATTTACCTTTTTAATTTTCTTTGTACAATGCCCCAGATTTTCGGGGCATTTATTTTTTTAAAATATTGTTTCTTTGCGCATGCCCGAAAAATTATTTTCCTACGAACAATTATATGCATTCACCAACCTGGTTTTTTTAAAAATCGGATGTAGTGAAAAAGATGCTGCAACTGCGACCCGAACTTTATTGTCTGCTGATTTGCGGGGTATCGATTCGCATGGTATTGCCCGCCTGATGGGTTATGTCAGGTTATGGGAAGCCGGCCGTGTCAATACAAAACCGGATTGTAAAATTATTCATGAAACACCTTCGACGGCGGTTGTGGATGGCGATAAAGGCCTTGGGCTTGTAGTGGCTCCTTTTGCGATGCAAATTGCCATTGAAAAAGCTGCCGAAGTAGGTACGGGTTGGGTTAGTGTACAAAACAGTAATCATTTTGGCATAGCAGCTCACCATGCTATGATGGCTCTCGAACATACGATGATTGGAATGGCCATGACCAATGCAAGCCCTTTGGTAGCACCCACTTTCAGTACCGACAGAATGTTAGGAACCAATCCGATTTGCGTAGCGGTGCCTGCCGGGGATGAACCGGCATTTGTTGCCGACATGGCTACTACAACTGCTGCCAATGGCAAGTTGGAAATTTTGCAACGCAAAAACGAAAAAGCACCGGAAGGTTGGGTGCAAAATAAAGACGGCCATTCAACAACTGACCCTCATATTTTAAAATCAGGAGGAGCATTATTACCATTGGGCAGCGATCCGGAACATGGCTCGCATAAAGGATATGCATTGGGTGGTATTGTCGATATTTTTTCAGCTTTACTTAGTGGTGCCAATTATGCACCTTGGGTGCCGCCGTTTCCGGCCTATGTTCCCATGCCGGCACGCCAGCCCGGAAAAGGGATTGGTCATTTTTTGGGGGCTATGCGCATTGATGCTTTTCGGCCGGCTGCGGAATTTAAATCTGCTATGGATGATTGGATTAACGGATTTAGAAATGCCAAATCAAAAGATGCCGATAAAAAAGTATTGATACCCGGCGACCCGGAAAGAATTGCAGAAAATGAAAGAATGAATAAAGGCATTCCGCTACTTACATCAGTTATTGATGACTTAAACAGTTTGGCAGAAAAAATAGAAGTTTCAAAACTCACAACAGAATCATTGTAGCAGTCGTAACTTATCTTTGTTTTTCCAGTTGAAAAATTTCTTTATCCATTTACCAAATATTTGGAGGCGTTAGTATGAAAGTAATGAAGTTTGGCGGCACCAGTGTAGGCAAGCCGGAACGTATGCAACAGGTTGTTTCATTGATTCAAAAAAACACCGAACCGGTTATTGTTGTTTTATCAGCCATTGCAGGTACAACCAACATTTTGACTGAAATAAGTGAAGAGATTGCACATGGCGATAGAATCAGTGCCAAACAAAAAATTGATTTACTGGAAAAAAAATACCGCCAGTTTATTAAAGCATTGCTCAGTCAATCGGCTTCATTGGAAAAAGCCAATACCATTTTAGCCGAGCATTTTGAATTTTTAAATATCATCCTCAAAATATCTTTTAGCGAAGCGTTAAGTAAAGACATCCTGGCGCAGGGCGAACTTTTATCTACAAAATTATTTTCTGTTTACTTAGAAGAAAAAGGTGTAGAGCATGTGCTGTTGCCGGCATTGGAATATATGTCCATTGACCATAACCATGAACCGCAGATTGGTAGCATCAAAGTAAAATTATCGCAGCGATTGCAAAAACATAAAAACAAGAAATTGTTTATAACGCAAGGATATATTTGTAAGAACACAAAAGGTGAAATAGATAATTTAAAAAGAGGCGGCAGCGATTATACTGCTTCTTTGATTGCTGCTGCTATCAATGCATCTGTTTGCGAAATTTGGACCGATATAGACGGCATGCACAATAACGATCCGCGGGTGGTGAAAAATACAAAAGCCGTAGAGCAAATGAGTTTTGAAGAAGCGGCTGAATTGGCTTATTTCGGTGCCAAGATTTTACATCCCGCTTCTATCTGGCCGGCGCAGCAATATAATATTCCCGTAAAATTATTAAATACGTTAGAACCCGAAGCAAAAGGAACAACCATTGTACATAAAGCAAGCGGCGTTGGCGTAAAAGCCGTGGCTGCCAAAGACAATATTATTGCCATACGAATCAAAAGCAGTAGAATGTTACTGGCATTTGGTTTCCTTCGAAAAATATTTGAAGTATTTGAAAAATATAAAGTGCCTATTGATATGGTGACTACATCGGAGGTTGCAGTTTCCGTAACAATCGATAGTGAAGATTATCTGAAAGATATTGTCCGGGAATTATCGGCTTACGGAACAGTAGAAGTGGATAAAAAACAAACAATCATTTCAGTTGTTGGAAATGAAATTGCAAAAACTGATTTAATCGTAAAAAAATTGTTTGGTTCCATCATGCATATTCCAATTCGTATGGTTGCTTACGGTGGTAGTCCGCACAATATTTCTTTGCTGGTGCCTGCAGAATACAAAGACCAGCTTCTTCTACAGTTAAATAAAGGCATGTTCAGTTTGTCCTGAAAAAAGAAAACCCTTCAAGGCTGAAGGGTTTACAAGAAAAACAAATAGTTTTTTACCAGCGGTTGTTAGAATAAGCCGGTTTTGATCTTTTTTCTTCTCTTGGTTTTGCAACGCTTACTTTAATGGTACGGCCATCAGCAGTAGCACCGTCTAATTCAGCAATTGCTTTTTGTGCAGCTTCGTCATCACTCATTTCAACAAAACCAAAACCTTTGCTACGGCCTGTGTATTTGTCGGTGATAACTTTTGCAGATGTTACTTCACCATACTCAGCGAAATAACTTTTCAAATCTTCGTCCTCAATGGCGAAGCTTAAATTTGAAACATAAATGTTCATGTAAAAAAATTAATTGTAAAAAATTCTTGAGAATGAGGCAAGGGTAAAGAAGAATCACTAAAAGCTTATATGGCGTTGTAGAATATATCGTTCACTTACTTAAATGCTGTCTGCTCAAATTAACGGCGCAAAATTACAACTAAAACTCCAAATAAATACCAAAATTTTTATTTTGTTGCTTTCCCAAGCTACGGGACTCCCCGCAACTTTGTAAGTTTATGCCATGAAGCGAATCCGCTATCAGACAAGCCTCCGGAAATTTGGTGAAAAAGGCGAAAAAACCGGCTGGACGTATATTGAAATTCCGGCGGAAATGGCGCAGCAATTGAAGCCGGGCCATAAAAAATCCTTTCGGGTTAAAGGTAAATTGGATGAGTTGTCCATCCAATCGGTGGCTTTGCTACCCATGGGCGATGGGAATTTTATTATACCCATCAATGCTTCAATGCGCAAATCCTTGCGCAAGCAAAAAGGGGCTATGCTCGAAGTGCAATTGCAAGAAGATACAACTGCTTTTGTGTTCAATAAGGATTTTAAAATATGCCTCGAAGATGAACCTTCGGCTAAAAAGTTTTTTGAAACACTGCCGGCTTCGCATCAAAAATATTTTAGCAAATGGATAGACAGTGCCAAAACCGAACCTACAAAAGTCAAAAGAATTGCTATGGCCGTAGCTGCATTGGCACGCCAAATGGGCTATGGCGAAATGATTCGGGAACAAAAGAACCTGAAATAGGGGAATATAGTTTTCAATTATTAAAATGGGTGTGACTCAATTTATGAATCTGTATCTTTATTTTTCTATATGGCTACATCTTTAACCTCATTCAAAAAACCATTTTTTATCGGAATTGCCGGTGCCGGCATGAGTGCTTTAGCACAATATCTTCATGGAATCGGCATGGAAGTCTCCGGCAGCGACCGTTTTTTTTTGGCCGGAGAAGAAAATGAAACCCGTACTAAATTAGAAGCCGAAGGCATCCGTTGTTTTCCTCAAAACGGAGAAGGAATTTCAAATTCTATTGACCTTGTTGTGGCTTCTACGGCGGTGGAAGATTCGGTGCCGGAAATGCAAAAAGCAAAACAATTGGGCATTCCCGTTATCAGGCGATCAGCTTTATTGGCTATGATTGTCAAGAGTAAAAAAACAATTGCTATTGGCGGTACCAGTGGCAAAAGCACAACGGCCGCCATGTTATTTGTGATATTGGAGAAAGCCGGATGGCAACCAAGTATTATTACCGGCGCCGGATTAATCAACCTGATGCGTGAAGAAAAAATTGGCAATGCCAAAGTCGGTAGCGGCGAATGGCTGGTAATAGAAGCTGATGAAAGCGATGGTTCTATTACACAATATCATCCGGCGGTTGGTGTTTTATTAAATATTGATAAAGACCACCAGGAAATTGATGCATTGAAGAATTTGTTTACGCAGTTTAAAAATAATTCTGAAAAATTTATTGTCAACCGTACACATGAATTAGCTGCGTCCTTATCGCAGAATGAAAAAAATGATTTTTCTACAGATACGAAAATTCCTGCAGGGTTGGTAGCCAAAGATTTTAAGCAATTAGGATTTACTATTCAGTTCACTATTGAGGATATTTTGTTTACTGTGCAAACTGCAGGCAAGCATAATATGGAAAATGCGTTGGCGGCTATTACTGCTGCGCATGCCATTGGCGTTCCTTTACAACAAATAGCGGAAGGATTAAAAAAATATGAAGGAATTTATCGACGCTTCCAGGTGTATGGCGAAAAAAATGGCGTTTGCCTGATAGATGATTATGCCCATAATCCCGTGAAATGTGCAGCGGTTATTAAAGCCTGCTATCCATTGACGGAAAAAATTATCGCCTGGTTTCAGCCGCATGGATATAAACCTACAAAATTTTTACGTGAGGAATTCGTACAAGCATTTTCAGATGCCTTGCGGCCCAATGATGAAATCTGGATGAGCGAAATTTATTATGCCGGTGGTACAGCCGTAAAGGATATTTCGGCCGGCGACTTGGTGCAGGATTTGCTGCTTGCGGGTAAAAATGCATTTTTCTGTAGCGACAGGAATCAATTTTCCGAAATGGTACATTCACATTTACAACCCGGTGCAGTCTTATTGCTTATGGGTGCAAGGGATCCTTCTCTTGAGGCATTTGCACAGCAAGTTTGGAAAACAATGTAATTTTTTTTGAAATAAAGTTTAACTTCAAACAAAAGGTATCAGTTTATTTTTCTAAATAAAATATTTATGAATACAGCAGCAGATAGAGATGAAAGATTCTTGAACAGGGCAGTGGCTTTGTCCAAAAAAGGAATGGAAATGGGTGCCGGCGGCCCCTTTGGATGTGTGATAGTCAGGGAAGATGAAATTGTTGGTGAAGGATATAATCAGGTTACATCTATCAACGACCCGACGGCGCATGCTGAAGTGATGGCCATCAGGGATGCTTGTAAAAACCTGGGAACTTATCAATTGAATGATTGCGAAATATTCACCAGTTGCGAACCCTGTCCAATGTGCCTGGGTGCCATTTATTGGGCCCGGCCCAAAAGGGTAGTGTATGCCAATACAAGAGCTGAAGCCGCCGCCATAGATTTTGATGATGATTTAATTTATCGTGAAATCAATATTCCGATAAACGACAGGCAGATACCCTTTATTCATCAACCCAATAAAAATGCACAAGCGGTTTTTGATGAATGGAAAAAATGGGAGGGTAAAACGAAATATTAATTTATTCTGACAAAATCATCCTGCGAATAAAAATATAGGAAAGAATTAAAAGAATGATGAGTATCAATAAAGAAATATACAACCAGGGTTGATCTTTAATTTTCATTTTCTCCCGGCGTTTCTTTTTCTTTTCGGTTTTCTTTTTCAAATCACGGTTGAGTTTATCTACCATGAACTGCAGTTGTTCTTTGTCTTTAAATTCTTGCAATCCTTCTAAAGCATCTTCTTCAAAATCGCTTTGCAATAATTGCTTTTCAATTTCGTGTTCCTTTTCTTTTGGCAATGTGCCTTGCAGGTACTGCAATAAAGTAGCCTGGTCCACCTGGGTAGATAAATGGGATAATATGTCTTTTAAATTATCAGGCATTTTATGATGGCTTATTTTCTTTCATTTTTTGTTCCAATAGGTTTTTCAAATTACGTTTACCATTTTGAATATAGCTTTTTACCTGCAATAAAGTAAAACCGGTGGCTTCACTCACTTCGCGGTAACTTTTTTTCTGCAGGTAAAACAAAGTTACACATTGCTGTTGTTCGTTGTTTAGTTCAGCAATAGACTCTGCCAGCCAATTTAAATTTTGTTCATTTTCCAATAGCGTTTGTATGCTTTCCCTGTCTTCTGTACGCCCCATCAGCTGCTCATTTATTGCTACGGTATGAAGGCCTTTTTTCTCTCTTAGTATTTGCAGGCAATGGTTTTTGGCTACCATGTACAGCCATGATTTAAAATAGTCAACTTTGTATTTATGCAATTCCTGGATGACTTTCAGAAAAACCTGTTGTACACAATCTTTTGCTTGCTCTTCATTTTTCAAATACTTCATGGATACACCGAGCAATAACAATGTATAACGTTGCAACAAAATACCGAGCCATTCATTATTGTGGTCAGCATAAAAATTTTTGAGCAATTCTTTATCATCGATATGGTGGTAATCCGCTTCCTTCACAAGTGGAAAATAGTTAATTTTTGAATGATTTCTTAAAATGAGACGTAAAAGTCGGTGAATTCAATACGTTGCAGGGAGGTTTTTTTAAAGAAAAAAATGACTGCAGCTAAAGATATTGGTTAGTAATAGTTAATAGGTCTCAGAAATTTAAAACCCTCTGGTTTTAGAATCTCCAAGACAGAAATCTAATTGAATTTCATTGATTTTTCCAAGTGGCTTTTCAGCTAATTCGAAAGTATGAATATCTTCATCAACAAAATGAGTATACTTCCAATTTCTTTGAAGGTTATTTTGTAGAAATCGGGCATTGGCGGTTCTTCCATCAATGACAATT
>JAGQWM010000045.1 GCA_020437365.1 Chitinophagaceae bacterium
ATAAAAAGG
Organism: Chitinophagaceae bacterium; assembly: GCA_020437365.1. Classification (GTDB taxonomy): domain Bacteria; phylum Bacteroidota; class Bacteroidia; order Chitinophagales; family Chitinophagaceae; genus JJ008. The sequence continues at coordinate 10 of JAGQWM010000045.1, forward strand.
GATTTTTTAGAGAAAATTCAAATTCGAAAAGTATATTCAATTCTGAAAAAGGGTGATATTGTTTTTTGGGAAACTAAATACAAAGGAAGTAGGCAGGGTTATAAAACTAAAGTACTGACAGATTCGACAGGAGAGTTATATTTTGGGAAAAAAGTGCCACGAGATACAATGCAATCAAATAGCCATTAAATTATTTAGGCAAATAAAAACCAGATTTAAAATATTAAGTACATTAACTTTCATATTTTTCTTTATTAGTTGTGGTTCAGCAAAAGATAAATGTGTTGGTTGCGAATATACTTTATCAAGGTTGCTTGAAGAGTATGGAAGCAAGAAGTTTACGGTAAAGACTGATTATAAAGATGGTTTTGTTCATGTATTTGAACATCGAAATAAGTATGGGGAAGCAGGGCTTTATTATTTTGATTCATCTGGGAGAATAAGATTTTATGCTTTTCTTATTGACAGTACTAATTTTGTTGATTTTAGTATTGAATATGATTCTAAGGGTTGCATTATAAACCGTACTGGAAGTGAAGTAGTAAATGGTTATTTTAGGAAGAGCGAAGATAGTATAAAAGCTACTTTTTTTCTAAACTCTATTAATACTGCTTATTCAAATATAAATGTTCGTGTAGGAAATAAAATTATTGAGATTGATACTCTTTATCAAAGTGATTTTTTTTCAAATATATTAGGAAGAACAATTTCACTCCCATGCAGTTGGGTTGAAAGTGAACCAATGTTATATGTAAAAGGTTTAAAAAGAAATCTTTGTACTAATAAAGTGAATATCTTTATAGATTCAACTTTAATCCCTAATGAAGTACGATAATCCTATTACTTCCCAAAGCCCCGGTTCGTGTCTCACGAATCAGGGCAACTTGTTTTCTTCAAAAGAAATTTGGTTTTATGAAATTAAATGATTTACAGCCGCTGTTGGTTTTGCATATAGGAAAAGTGTACCGGCAAGAGACCAACAGCAAAAATTTATAGGAAATCAGTTACATTCGTTTGTCGGTGTTTTTGCAAGGCGCAGCCCTACACGCAACACCAACAAAGGCGAAAAAGTCAATTATTCCGATTAAGGATTTATACAAACTCAAATGGTTCATTCTCTGGTAATGTTACACGAACGTATGGCAACGGACAATCTTACACGATGCCAATAAATACACGGAATAATTATGTGCAGCAGTTGCCTGCCGCACAAGACCTAAAGTAAATATCATGAATAACGTTTTAATTTTAATAACACTAATTTTTATGGGCTGTACTAACCCTGAAAAGGAATTATACATAATCCCGAAGGATTTTAAAGGAACGGTTTTTATTGTTTTTAATGTCAAAGATGGAACTCCCAAAAAATATTTGAACGGATATAGATTATATGAAATACCGAGTGACGGAGTTTTGTTTACACAGTTCGGTTCAAATACAGGAGAATCTCCTATTGATAACATCCAATATAAGTATATAAGAGATAATGATACTTTAAGTATCAAAGAGCATCTTCTTACAAAAGATACCACTTCGGCATCGCCACAAATTTTTTTAGTTAGAACAGGTATGTTTGGCGATAAAGAAAGGTATGAGTATATATCCTTTATTGTTGCTAATTATGCAGAATGGCAAAGTTCAAAAGATGTTCAAAAATTTATAAAGGATGACCCAACTCTCAATGATATTATTCAACAACGATTAAAAAATACCCGATAATAAAATAGTTGAAATATGAAATGTCGTTGGTTATAAACCAACGGCATTTTTATTTTAGTGCAATCAGTTTTTTGTTTTAGTTTTTTGGTGGTCGTTTGCAGTTGTGCAGATGCAAGGTAGTTGTCCACTACTTTTTCGCCGTTGCGGGTGTTCTAATAAAAAGTCACGCCGGGGTTGTGTCTTGCGGGTTGGCCATGTGAGAGGGAAAGAGACCAACACCACGAACTGGAATGTATTCAGCTTCGTTTGTAAATGCGGTGCAGCCGGGCGGCAGCAACCCGCCGGGCAATACGCCGCAGGCATTTTTAACGGCTGTTTTTTTCGACGAAAGGTTTAACTTTATAGAAGCGGCCGACGGCGGTGTAGCGCAGGAGCAAGTGGCGGCAAGTGTAGGCAGCAATGGAAGCTCTTTGACTTTGGCAAACATTAAAGCGCCTAAGAACGGGTATGTGTATGTTTACATAAGCAACCAGAGCAATAACTATGTGTACTTTGATGACCTGGCAGTAAACATTACAGCAGGAAATATTATTGAAGAAAACCATTATTATGCTTACGGGTTGAAGATTGCAACACTCTCTTCCAAAAAGCTTGGCGATGTATATGAAGGTGAGTTGAAGAATAATTATCTCTACCAGGGAGCATTTTCGGAATTAGATGAAGATATTGGCTGGAATGACTTTGCATTAAGAAACTATGATGCACAAACGGGCCGTTGGGTGCAGCAGGATCCTTTCGATGAATTTGCTTCTCCATACATTGGCATGGGTGATGACCCGGTGAATACCATAGACCCGAGTGGTGGAGAAACACTTCCTTTCCTAAATATGGCAGTATCGGGGCTATCAACTACAGCGGAGAAAGCAATAACGCTGGGTGAAGTAGTCTTAACATCTGTAAGCAGAGCTCTTCCAATAGCAAGTAAAGGTATTAGTCTTACAAATAAAATCAGTATTATACTCCGAACAGTATCTACAGCAACTAATATTATAAACACAAATATTACGACTGCACAAATTGGCCCTCCTTATGAATACGACCGCTACGGCAATAAAATAAGCGACCTGGGAGGAAATAAAATTAATTTTTATCATCAAAGTGATGGAAATGTAAAAGTCGTCGATACAGAATCTGGTGCTTCAAACGTAATAACACAGGGTAGCAAATTCATAAAAAATTACCAGGAGAGTGCTAGTAGTTGGGGAAAAGTAACTTACGAGTTTATAACTGGAACTGGAAATAAAAATAAAATATTTACTGGTTTTGATGGTTCAGAAAGTGGAGCTATCAAATCATTGCTTTGTCCTTTTTCTGCATATGGAGGAAAGGCAAGAGCCGATGTTTTACAAAATTCTCATTTGAGTAAGCACAAGGTAAGTATGACATATGCAGAAGCCAATCCTTTTTATGCAAGAGATATGTGGGAGCAAATGTGGGGCAGAACTAGTATATCCTGGTATCGCCTTGGCAATAAAGTTTTGTTTTTAATGACAGACACGAAATCGTTTACGTCTTTGTCTTATAGACTGGGGCCAAGTTGGAGACGAGGCTCATTATCTATGCCAATGGGCAATACTAACCAAACGTATATGTGGACTGAAACGATGCCAGAAATTCAGCAGAAAAACTCGATGTTTCAAAATATGATACAAAGGAAAGAGGCTGAAGCAAAGAAGCAGATGTGGTATTTATATAATGTTGAATTACGTTCTAATAAATTTTAATGTATGAGGTTATTATATGTAATTTTTATTTTCATGATGTTTTTTTCATGTGAAGATACTTTTAAACAAGAACAAGTAATAGGGAAGTATGTACCAATAGGGTATAAAAACACTTTTGATACAATTTGGATAAAAGCGGATTCTATGTATTTAAGAAAGGTTTATGACAGAAACAATAGGTTGGTATTATCAACTACTCAGAAGTATATTTTTTTAAATAATAACATTATCGACTTTTATTTCTTTTTTGAAAATTCTGATAGGGATTTAATTCAATTTCCAGAACTTTTGAAAGACACCTTAGGTGGCGAGCAATGCCGTTTAGAAAAACATAAATCTTATATTCGGTTTTGTGTTGGACTTGCAAGTCAGTTACACGAGTATTGCTATAAGAAGATTAAATAAGACTCTGCGTAAATAATATTATACACTTCAACCCAACGGCAGCAACCCGCTGGGCAATACGCCGCAGGCATTTTTAACGGCTGTTTTTTTCGACGAAAGGTTTAACTTTATAGAAGCGGCCGACGGCGGTGTGGCGCAGCAGCAGGTAGCCGCCACCGTTGGCAGCAATGGAAGTTCTTTTTCGCCGTTGCGGGTGTTCTAATAAAAAGTCACGCCGGTGTTGTGTCTTGCAGGTTGGCAATGTGAGAGGGAAAGAGACCAACACCACGAACTGGAATGTATTCAACTTCGTTTGTTGGTATGGGGTAAGTAAGGTTGAAGGTTGCTGACAATGGAACACAAACAAAGGCGTAAAATTTATAGGAAATCAGTTACATTCGTTTGTCGGTGTTTTTGCAAGGCGCAGCCCTGCACGCAACACCAACAACGGCGAAAAAAAACGTCCCGTAAAATGCAGGACGTTTTTTTTATTGGGTTAGTGTTGATTTATCCATTTCCTAAAATAACAATCAAGGCATAAATAACACCGGGCAGCCAGAATAAAAGTGTTAAAAGCAGGCTGATCCAAAAACGACTGTTGATTACACCTTCGTGTAAATAAACAGCCAACGGTGGCAATAATATAGCCAGGATAACAAGAAGTAATGTGTTGGTGCTTGGCTCGCCATTGGCTTTTCGTGCTGCTTTAAATGCTTTCATCTCTTTTTTCACTTCTTTGATTTTTGCCCTTCTTTCCTTTCGAGGTAATTTTCTAAAATCCCTGAAGGCTTCTTTCATCATTGCTTTATCGGGTGTGGTTTTACTGGTTTGCTGCGGAACAATGTAAGCGGCTTCAGCCTGTTGTACAGTAAATGATAAAATTAGTATGGGGAATAAGAGGTAAATAAACTTTCTCATTTTGTAATTAAATTTGGTTTCAAATAAAGATAGCCCCTCAAAAAGGAGCTATAAAAAAAACTTATTCACTTTTCACTTCGACTAAATAACATCCATCGCCTTGACGAACGACGTCGTGGCAAATGGGAGAATCATTGTCAACCAAGGCCAATGTGTGAAAATAGCCAACAGTAATAACCCGGTAAATACAAAAGTAGATAACCACCAAAGGCCTTTATATTTTTTCTTTTCTTCCATTTCTATGAATTTCCACAAAAATAAGGGTCAAATTGGAAATAACAAATGAAAATATCTTCACCCGAATGAAAGGGCTGTGTATAAATAAAGGGGTGGACGAATAAGCTGATGCCTCATGAAAATCTCCCTTTTGCTCGATAGTATAAAGCTGTATCATTGTATATTACAGTCAATGAATGGGCAAAGATGAAACTTCGTTTTTTTATACATTATACAACAGCTTACGGTGAGCAACTGTTCATTTCCTACCGGACAGGATTGACGGGTAAAAAAGCCATCGAGCAGCCGATGGAATTTCTGAATAATGAATTCTGGACAACATCAATTCAATTGAAAGAATATAAAAAGGGATTTACCTATCATTATTTTGTTATAAAGAATGATGGTAGCCGAAGACAAGAGCAGCCGCAAAAAAGAAAGCAATTCAATTGCTCAGCAAAAAATAAAGAACTGCAGTTCATTGATACCTGGTGCGATTCTGGCAGTATTGAAAATATTTTTGCAAGAAAACCTTTTCACAATATTTTTTTAAACAAAAATCAAACTCAACAGAAATTACGCATACCAAAACAGTGCACACATATTTTTAAGGTAAAAGCGCCTTTGCTGACCGCAACACAGGCTGTATGCATCATCGGTTCATCTCCGAATTTAAAAAACTGGCAAACAAAAAAACCTTTCTGTCTTTCTCAGTCGGGAGAAGATTGGTTCATCGCCTTGGATTTATCTGGGTCGCCTTTCCCAATTGCATATAAATTCGGCATTTATGATACCGAACAAAAAACGTTTTTGCAATACGAAGGTGGAAATAACCGGGTTTTATTTCATACCGGAAATAACGATACAAGAGTAGTTGTAGATGATGGTTTTCTGCGAGTGCCTTACAATACTTGGAAAGGAGCCGGCATGGCTATTCCTCTTTTCAGTTTGCGTTCCAAAAACAGTTTGGGCGTTGGTGATTTTTCAGACCTGAAACTGTTGGTGGATTGGGTAGCAGAAGCCGGTTTGAAATTGATCCAGCTTTTGCCGGTAAATGATACCATCGCTACGAATTCAAAGCATGATGCCTATCCTTATGCCGCCATTTCTGCATTTGCTTTGCATCCTTTGTATGCCAATCTTGAAGCCATAGCCGGAAAAGAAAATAAATCGATTGTACAGGGTTTTAAAAAGAAATTGAAAACGTTAGAGAAAAAGGAATATGTTGATTACGAAAAACTAATGGCCATAAAAACAGATGCACTTCAACAGTTGTATCGGTTAATAGGCAAAGCAAGTTTGGCATCAAAAACATTTCATACTTTTTACCAAAAAAATGAAGATTGGTTACTTCCCTATGCCGCTTTTTCTTATTTGAGAGATAAATTTAAAACAGCAGATTTTTCTCAATGGTCAGGGTTTGAAAAATTTGACCATTCTATTCCGGAAAAAATTATGGCAGCTTCTCAACAAGCAGCAGATACAATGAGATTTTATTTTTTTGTGCAATACCAATTGCATTCTCAATTGCAGGAAACTGTGGAATATGCTCACCGGCGGAAAGTAGCGTTAAAAGGAGATATTCCCATTGGCATTGCTGCCAATAGTTGTGATGCCTGGCAATGCCCGGCGATGGTTGATGGCCAGTATGCTACAGGTGCACCACCCGATGCTTTTTCGGAAGTTGGGCAACATTGGGGTTTCCCGATATACAATTGGCAACAAATCGAGGAAGATGGCTTTGCCTGGTGGAAAAGAAGATTACAAAAATTATCTGAATATTTTGATGCTGTCCGCCTCGATCATATCCTGGGTTTTTTCAGAATCTGGGCGATTCCCCAACATTCGGTGCAAGGTGTCATGGGTCATTTTATTCCCTGCGAAGCAGTTCACATCAATGAGTTTGGTGAAAAAGGGATTTGGTTCGACTATCAACGATATTGTCGCCCTTATATTACAGATAAAATCCTGGAAGAAATATTTGCTACCGATGCCGAACAAGTGAAAGAACAATTTTTGGTAAAAAATGATTTTGATGGCTATGATTTCATTTCGGAATTTGATACCCAACAAAAAATACAGTCATTTATTGCCAATGAAAAAAACAACACGCCGCAAAAATGGGAAAAAGGATTGTTTCAATTAGCTGCCAATATCATCTTGCTGGAAGATGAAAACAACGGTGAATTATTTCACTTCCGGATTCTTATGGAAACAACCTCTTCATTCCGGGAATTGATGCCACCCGTTCAACAAAAATTAAAAGCCTTGTATGAAAATTATTTTTTTGAAAGACAAAATGATTGTTGGCAACGAGAGGCTTTACAGAAATTGCCCATTCTGAAAAATGCGACAAAAATGTTGGTTTGCGGCGAAGACCTCGGTATGGTGCCTTCTGTTGTGCCATCAGTTATGGCGTCGTTGGGAATTCTTTCATTAACTGTACAAAGAATGCCGAAAAATGGGAATGATTCTTCAACGCCATATCTTTCTGTCGTTACACCTTCTACGCATGATATGAGTACCATCCGTGAGTGGTGGGAAGAAAATTTGGAAACCACACAGGCATTTTATAAAAACGAACTGCACCAATGGGGAAAAGCACCGGTGCATTGCACCACCTGGATTAGCAGGGCTATCATTTTGCAACAACTTGCTTCGCCGGCCATGTGGAGTATTTTTCAATTGCAGGATATACTGGGCATGCATGAAACATTGCGAAGAAAAGATTTTACAGAGGAAAGAATAAATAACCCGGCTCAAACAACAAATAATTGGCAATATAGAATGCATATTACGTTGGAAGAATTACTGAAAGATAAAAAATTTACGAAAGAATTGCGAGAAGCCATCGCCATAAATGGAAGAATATAAATCAGAAAAAACAAACAGATGAAAGTTCATTACGAAAAATTCAATTTAAAATTCAGGTATCCTTTTACTATTTCAAAAGGGACAAAAACACATCAACCCACTTTGATTGTCAGCCTGGAAAAGGACGGCTTGAAAGGGTATGGAGAAGCCGCCGCTATTCGTTATTATAATATTCCGGTAGAGCAAATGATTGCTGATTTGGAAAAACATAAAACGGCCATAGAAACGTATGATTTTACAGAGCCGGAAAGTTTTTGGCAATTTTTACATGCATTATTTCCAAACAATAATTTTTTGGTTTGTGCTTTGGATATTGCGGCTTGGGATTTATATGGAAAAATAAAAAATAAACCTTTGTATCAACTTTGGAATGGAGATGTAAAAAATAATCCGGTTTGTGATTATACGATTGGGATTGATTCCATTGAGAAAATGGTGGAGAAAATGAAAGCAAAACCCTGGCCGATTTATAAAATAAAATTAGGCACCGCGGAAGATTTGGAAATTATGAAAGCCTTGAGAAAAAATACTGAGGCTGTTTTTCGTGTAGATGCCAATGCCGGCTGGGATTTGCAAACTGCGAAAACTTTGATACCAGAATTAGAATCATTGAAAGTAGAGATGGTAGAGCAGCCATTAGCAAAAGATGATTGGCAAGGCATGGAAGAATTGTATCGGTTTTCATCACTGCCGCTGTATGCAGATGAAGCTTGTGTATATGAACAGGACGTTGCAAAATGCGTCAATCATTTTCACGGTATTAATATTAAACTCACAAAATGCGGAGGCATAACACCTGCCCGAAGAATGATACAACAGGCAAGAAAACTAAACCTGAAAGTGATGATTGGCTGTATGAATGAATCAACTGTAGGCACCGCAGCTATTGCGCAGCTACTACCATTTTTGGATTTGGTAGATATGGATGGCCCATTGTTGTTAGAAGAAGATGTAGCCAAAGGAATTGACTATGATTTCGGAAAAATTAGTGTGTCAACTGAACCCGGTTTAGGAATTATATACACCGGCTTATTGAATAAAAAGTGACAGTTAAGAAAGCTTTTATTTAAATTCTAAAAGTGTTTTTTCAACTAAATTTTCAATAGATAGAAAGTTATTGGCTAATTGAAAAATGTCGTTTTGTAAATTTTGTGGAGATAGTGTTGTCCAACCTTCCATTAAAGTTTGTGGAGCAAAGTCAGTGCTTATATTAGGCCAAAGTTTTTTTACTGGGGTTAGTTTTTTTCTGAATGAATTGGCAAAAGCCCGGCTTTGTAATTTGTAATTGTTGAGTTGTCGCAATCGTAAGGCGTGCATATTATATAATATCCGCTGATTGGTAATTGATTTTTCGTCCAACCAAATACTCATGAAAATGGCTGCTCCGGAATGAGGTTTTTCTTCAGGATTATTCGCCCAATGCCTTTTTTGTATTCGTAGTACAACGGCATCTAACCAAATGCCGGTTTGTATTTGAATGTTTTTTTCATTGAATGGTTTTGTATCAAGTAACTGAGCCGCTTTTTTAAATTCTTTTAGGTATTTTTCTAAAGACATTGCCTGAAATTTGTTTGAAAAATAGCACAATTGGATTTGGCGGGGTTCATTTTGTTTTTCCTATAAAGCCAATTGTGCTATTTTAAGAATAGGGTTCTTATTGTTTATTTTTTTATGTTGATTCTTTTATTTTAAAGTGCAACTTACCAGATTCTGACCCGCAAACTATCCGGCCGGTACATTTTGTCGCCGGGTTGTACATTGAAAGTTTTATAAAATTCATCGACATCTGCAAAGGGCCCATTCACCCGGTATTTAGCCGGCGAGTGCACATCCGTCAGCAACCTACTGCGCAGGCTTTCTTCTCTTGTATGACCCAACCATCCAATCGCATACCCACAGAAAAATCTTTGCAAGGGTGTCAATCCGCCAATGATTTTATTCTCTTTGTATTCATCTGTTTTTTTGAAAGCTTCAATGCCCAATAAAATACCTCCGAGGTCGGCAATGTTTTCACCCAAAGTGGCTTTACCATTGATATGATAACCTTTGACGGGTTCAAATTCATCAAACTGTTTGATCATAACGTCGGCTCTTTTGGTAAATTCATCTTCATCATTTTTAGTCCACCAGTTTTTTAAATTGCCTTGGGCATCATATTGTCTGCCTTGATCATCAAATCCATGCGTTATTTCATGGCCGATAGTGGAAGCGCCGGCATAGCCATAAACCACCGCATCGTCGAGTTCTTCATCTTTATATCCCGGCACTGTGAATATACCTGCAGGCAAAACAATTTCATTATTGGAAGTACTGTAATAGGCATTATAGGTTTGCGGATACATATCCCATTCGTCACGGTCAACGGGTTTGCCCAGTTTATTAATATTATAATTGTACCACCAACTGTTGGCATTTACTAAGTTTTGAAAATAACTATCCTTGCCAATTTCCATCTGGCTGAAATCTTTCCATTTATCGGGGTAACCGACTTTCTTTTTCATAGCGGCCAACTTGGCAAATGCTTTTTGCTTGGTACTGTCACTCATCCAGGTGAGTGCGGCAATCCTTGTTTTCATGGCGTCTTTGATATTTTCTACCAATTGGCTGTACCGCTCTTTTGTTTTTTCATTGAAATATTCTTTCACATAAAGTTGCCCGAGCAATTCACCCATTGCACTTTCTGTACTTTGGATGGCTCTTTTCCATCTGTCTTGTCTTACTTTGGCACCACTAAATAATTTACCAAATTCAAAAGCAGCATTTCCAAATTTTTCAGGTAAAGCGTTGGAAAAATCAGCAACGAAATTGAATTTCACATAGTTTTTCCAATCGGCGATAGGTACGGAAATCAAAATTTGATCTAAGGCTTTAAAAAATTCAGGTTGTCCTACAATCACGGAGTCAATATCTTTTACACCTACTGCTTTTAAATAGTCGGCCCAGTTGATTGTCTTATTCATTTTTCCTAAATCTGTAATCGCCATTTTATTGTAATTGCGATTTGGGTCTCTCAGGTCTTCTAATTTTCTACTGGCTTTGGCCATTTTGGTTTCCAATGCCAGGATATTTTTAGCAGCCGACATGGCAGCAGCGGAATCTTCTCCGGTGTAGGCCAGCATTTTGGCGATGTAGTTCACATATTGATTGCGGATATTGACGGTGGCACTATCAGTTTTGAAATAATATTCTCTTTCGGGTAATCCAATGCCTCCTTGCGAAAGTTTGTACGACATTACGTCGCTGTTCTTATCGTCTTGTGTTACATAAGAAGAAAATAAAGTACCTGAACCTATTTTTCTCAATTCAATAGATGTGGCTAAAAGGGAAGGCACATCTTTGATGGCATCTATTTTTTGCAACCAGGGTTCTATGGGTTTCAAACCATCTTTTTCCAATTTGGCACTATCCATGGCTATTGTCCAGAAGTCGCCGATTTTTTGACTACTTGTTCCTTTGGCAGCATGGGCAGCAGCAGCTTCTTCTGCTATCTTCTTCAAGCGTTTCATATTTTCTTCAATGACAAGATACCAGATACCCGTGGATGAACGATCATCAGGAATCGGGTTGTTTTTAATCCAGGTGCCATTGGCATATTGAAAAAAATCTTCGCCGGGTGCTACGGTGCTATCAATATTTTGTGCCACTACATCCGGCTTTGTTTCTTTGTTGGATTCGTTTTTGCAGGCTGCCAATATAGAAATTAAAAACAGGCCTGTAAGCATTGCATTATGCAGTTTCATAATTTATTTTTTGAAAGGCAATTTACAGAAATGAATCTTTTCTGATAATAAAATTTGTTGAACGGTGAATATTCAATATTTAAGTTTGTTTCATATCGAATCTCCCAACGGCTATCGTACCTTTGCTACTTATCATTATCGCTTATGGCCTGGAAAAATCTACAAGCATTTATCAAAGCACTGGACGAAGCAGGCGAACTGATTCGTATTCGGGAATATGTAAATCCTGTATTGGAAATGGCTGAAATTACTGACCGTTTTAGTAAATCGGGTGGTGGTGGCAAGGCTTTGCTTTTCGAAAATACAGGGTACGAGTTTCCTGTGTTGATGAATGCTTATGGCAGTGAAAAAAGAATGTGCATGGCTTTAGGTGTGCAGCAGTTGGATGATGTGGCTACCGATATTGAAAATTTATTTCAACTATTGATGTCGCCTAAAGATTCTATGTTGGAAAAATTAAAAATGTTGCCGAAACTTGGCAAGTTTGCCGGTTGGATGCCCAAAGTAAAATCCGGAAGAGGTGCTTGCCAGGAAATCATCATGTCAACTCCAGATATTACAAAATTGCCGGTCATTACTTGTTGGCCGAAAGATGGTGGCCCTTTTGTTACACTCCCGGTTATTCATACCAAAGACCCGAACAATGGCACACGCAATGTCGGTATGTACCGGATGCAGGTTTTCGGTCCGCAATTAACAGGTATGCATTGGCATAAACATAAAGTCAGTGCCAAACATTTTGCGGCGTATAAAGAATTGAAAAAACGTATGCCCGTTGCCGTGGCATTGGGTGGCGACCCGGTGTATGCCTATGCCGCAACTGCACCACTTCCGGAAAATGTAGATGAATACATGCTCGCCGGATTTTTGCGAAAGAAAAAAGTAGAATTGGTGCAATGTATTTCGCAACCCGAAATAGAAGTTCCCGCCGATGCAGACTTTATCATTGAAGGTTATGTAGAGCCCAATGATGATTTAATTTGGGAAGGCCCTTTTGGTGATCACACCGGGTATTACTCGCTGCCCGATTGGTATCCGAAATTTCACATTACCGCTATTACACATAAAAAAAATGCGATTTATCCGGCTACAATTGTTGGCATTCCACCGCAGGAAGACGCCTGGTTGGGCAAGGCAACAGAAAGGATTTTTCTCACGCCGATTAAAATGACAATGGTTCCGGAAATAGTGAATATGGAAATGCCGGTGGAAGGTGTGTTTCATAATCTTGTTGTCACGAAAATAAAAAAAGATTATGCCGGCCAGGGACAAAAAGTGATGAATGCCATGTGGGGTGCCGGGCAAATGATGTTCAATAAAATATTGGTATTGACATCTGATGAAGTCAATAATGAACCGATTGATATTACAGATTATGAAAAGCTGGCGCAACATATATTTAAACAGTTGAATCCGGCTACAGATATTCATTTTTCATCGGGCCCAATGGATGTATTGGATCATAGTTGCAGTAAACTCGGTTTCGGTGGAAAAATGTGTATTGATGGTACGGCTAAGGAGAATGAGGAAATAGATGATGCCTACGATCTGAAAGATGCTCAACCATCTTCAAATGCTATCCAAAAGTGTTTGCAAAATTATGCGGACATAAAATCTGTAAATCTTTCGTTGCTTTCTAAAAATATACCTTGCCTGATTGTGGCTGTGCAGAAAAATAAAAAAGAACATATAAAAATACTGCATGAAGAAATTTGTGGCAATACACTGTTTGTAGGTGTCAAAATGATTTTATATGTAGAACATACAGTTGACGCCAATGACCTGCCGGTAGCTTTATGGCGGTTTTGTAATAACCTTGATCCGAAACGAGATTTTCATTTGGTAAAAAAATATTGGCCGCAGGCCCATGAAAATTCCCCGACAAAATACTGGGCTTGCATGGGTTTGGATGGCACACGTAAAACAAAAAAATGGGATGGGTTTCAAAGGGATTGGCCAAATATTATTATTGCAGATGATGCCACGATAAAAAAAGTAGATGAAAAATGGAATCAATTAGGCATTGGTGATTTAATTACTTCTCCATCTTTAAAGTATAAAAACCAATTGTATGGCGAAGAAGCAATTGTCAATACAAATGAATAAATGAATTCAGGAAAAATAAATATTTTAATGACCGGTGGAGGAGCTCCCGGTGCAGCGGGCATTATTCGCTGTTTGCGTGAAGAAAAAAACTTTCATATAACAGTGGCCGATGCCAATGAGGAAGTCATTGGTAAATATTTGGGAGACGATTTTGTACAAATTCCATTCGCAACGGATGCAAATTTTATTCCTTCTATTCTTACCATCGCCAAACAGAAAAACATTCATTGTATTTTACCATTGGTGACCAAAGAATTGCTGCCGCTGGCAGAATCCAAAACTAAGTTTGAGCAAGAAAATATTAAACTTTTACTTTCAGAAAAAGAGCCTTTAACCATCGCCAATAACAAAGCCCAACTTTACCAGTTTTTGCAATGGCGTGATATTGCAGTGCCGGATTTTCGGGTTGTCGATTCGGTTGAATTATTAAAAACTGCTGTACAGGAATTAGGGTTTTCCGCCAAGCAGGTTTGTATAAAACCATCGGAAGCCAATGGTAGTCGTGGTTTCAGAATTATTACAAATGAATTGGATGAATTGGATTTATTTTTTCAACAAAAACCCAATACAACCTATATCCGGTATGAAAAATTATTGGAAATATTTACCGGCCACGCATTGCCCGAATTGTTAGTCAGTGAGTATTTGCCCGGCGATGAATATTCGGTGGATTGTTTGGCCAACCAAGGGAAAGCCATCCTGGTCATACCAAGATTGCGGAAGAAGATGGTCAATGGAATTTCCGTAGCGGGAGAAATTATAAAAGAAGAAAATATAATTCAATATTGTACTACAATTGTCAGCGAATTAAAACTGCATGGAAATATTGGCATCCAGGTTAAAAAATCTGCAGCAGGAAAGTTCCTGATTCTTGAAATTAACCCAAGGGTACAAGGAACGATTGCCGCCAATTTGGGAGCAGGCATCAATTTACCGGTCTTGGCCATCAAGCAGGAATTCGGTTGGGACATTGCCGAAAAAGAAGTACAGGTAAAATGGGGAACAGGCTTTTTACGTTACTGGAACGACTATTTTACTTCCTGAATTACTGACAGCAAGGCAGTGTATTTTATTTGGTCGGGTTTTTGACTATTGTGTTCAATTAAAACTTTACAAATGAAAAAAATCGGTGCCGGATTATTTTTTAGCCTTTTAGCCATGGCTTCTTTTGCCCAGAAAAATATGAATGAGAAAACGCTTTTATGGAAAATCTCGGGAAACGGTTTGGAAAAACCTTCCTATCTCTTCGGCACTATCCACATGCTTTGTGCCGATGATGCACAGTTGAGTCCCAATATGAAAAAGGCTATTCAGGATTGCGACGAAGTTTATTTCGAAGTGGATATGGACAACCTGATGGAAATGGTTGGTGCCTTTGATAAAATGAAAATGCGTGGCGATACTACACTGAAAGACCTTTTAACAGAAAAGCAATATAACGAAGTCAAAAAATATTTTGATGATAAAGGTTCTATATTGCCTTTTTCTATTTTGGAAACCTATAAACCCATTTTGGCGGCATCCACATTGGAGCAGGGAGCATTGCCTTGCGAAAATACTGTGATGATGGAACAAGTTATTATGGAGGAAGCTACAAAGCATGAAAAAGAAATTGGCGGTATGGAAACAATGGCCTACCAGGCAGGTTTACTGGATAGCATTCCTTATAAATTTCAAGCCGAGCAGTTGGTAAGTTATATTGAAAAATCGGGTGGGGCTGACGGTGAGAATAAACAGTTTGAAGAAATGTTTAAAGCATATAAGGAGCAAGATTTGCAAAAATTGGAAAATTTAATTGTAGATACAGATGCCGGCATGGCCGGGTTTACAGATATTTTATTGTACAGGCGCAATGCTAACTGGGCCAAAAAGCTGGAAGAAATCATGCCCAAAAAATCAGTACTCGTTGCCGTTGGTGCCGGACATTTACCCGGCGAAAAAGGTGTTATAAATTTATTACGTGAAAAAGGATTTACGGTTACACCTGTAGAAAATAAAACGACTGTGCAGGTAGAAATTTAAATCCCCGGCTTCGAAAAAAACGGACCAAAACAATTGAATATTTTACATTTGCAGGGTTAATTATTATTTTTAGCCAATGACAAATTCCTACCACGACCTTGTTAAACAGACTTTCACTTTTCCACAAGAAGGTATTGAAGTCAAAGACGGTGATTTATATTTTAACGGACTTGATATAAAAGCCCTGATTGCAAAATATGGCACACCATTTAAAATGACTTATCTGCCGAAAATTGGTATGCAGATTAATAAAGCCAAAAAAATGTTTGCCGATGCCATCAAAAAACATAAATACACCGGTAAGTATTATTATTGTTATTGCACCAAAAGTTCACATTTTAGTTTTGTGGTTGAAGAAGCATTGTCGCATGATATACACTTGGAAACTTCCTACGCTTATGATATTGACATCATAAAAAAATTGTACGCTAAAAAGAAAATAACCAAAGACATTCACATCATTTGCAATGGGTTTAAACAAAAAAAATATGTCAGGAATATTGCGTATTTATTAAACAATGGTTTTAAGAACGTCATTCCGATATTGGATAATAAAGACGAATTAAAACAATATGCTACGGCTGTCAAAGTGCCTTTTGACCTTGGCATCAGGGTAGCGGCCGATGAAGAACCTACTTTCCCTTTTTATACCTCAAGGCTGGGCATTCGCTCAAAAGATATTCTTGAATTTTATGTAGATAGGATAGAAGGGTACGAAACAAAGTTCAGGTTAAAAATGCTCCATATCTTTTTGAATAAAGGAGTGAAAGATGATATTTATTATTGGAGTGAGTTGAATAAAGTCATTCACCTGTATTGCCAGTTGAAAAAAATATGCCCGGAACTAACGGCTATCAATATTGGCGGAGGATTTCCCATTAAGCACTCACTGGGTTTTGATTACGATTATGAGTTTATGATTAATGAAATTGTGAGTACGATTAGAAGGACTTGTAAAAAAGCCAGGGTGCCCATGCCGGATATTTTTACCGAGTTTGGCAGTTTTACCGTTGGCGAAAGCATGGCACATATTTTTCAAGTCATTGCAGAAAAAGAACAAAACGATAAAGAAACCTGGTACATGATTGATTCTTCTTTCATCACTACTTTGCCGGACACTTGGGGTATTGGTGAAAAATTTCTGATGTTACCGATCAATAAATGGGAAGAAGACCATCAACGAGTTTTCCTCGGCGGCATTACTTGTGATAGCAATGATTATTACGATTCGGAAGAACATAGCAATGAAGTATTTCTGCCCAAAACCGGTGAAGACAAAGAACCTTTGTACCTCGGTTTTTTCCATACGGGAGCTTACCAGGATCAGATAAGTGGTTATGGCGGCATCAAACATTGTTTAATACCATCACCCAAACATATAATTATTGGCTACGACAAGAACGGGATCCTCACTGATTGGGTATATGCCAAAGAACAAACAGCACAGAGCATGTTGAAAATTCTTGGGTACAAATAAAAAATCCGATTGCTATTTACAACCGGATTCTTTTATAAAAGTGGATAATGGTTGCCCAATTATTTCAATTCATAATCTTTTCTGAATGACATCAGCGTATTGCGATACAGAACATTGTCTTTATCCAATTCATCTGCTTTTTGATAATATTTAAATGCTTCAGAAAGGAAATGTGCATCTTCCAACATAAAAGCGAGGCGGTAGGCTTGCTGTGCTTCAGTCTCCGATTCAGGTCCTTGTGCTTTTAATTTCTTTTCAAATTTCTGAAAATCATCATCACTGTAATAATGTAATACTTTCAGTTCTTCATTATTTTCTCCTTTGATGGCAGCTGACCAATAATATGTATTGCCGGGTTTCATGGCTGAAGTAAAATCCTTAATTGGAATTTTCTTTTTATGCACTTCTTTCTGAAAAATCGGCGTAGTCAGGTTGTCTGAACTGAACAATTTAAAATCAAAATTATCGGCAGAAGCATAAGACTTCCATGATAATGGGAATGCACCGGTGGAATAATTTACCGTATCCAACCTGGGATCGACCCAAATATTATTGATAGAACGGCTCACCGCACCGACCGTATTCATATACGCCTTTCTGTTGCTACCGGGCGAACCATGATCTTTGGTCATTTGTGCCCATACATATTTTACATAATTGGCACTGACAGAATTTTTTCCGGGCTTACACAAATCTGTGTAGCTGCTCAACTTATAACTGCCGGCTTTGGAAAAAGAAAACATGGCGGCCTGGTTGCACAATAAAGTGACGGAAGCTCCATTGCCTAATTTTACAATAGCATTGGCAGATAAAGTTTTGCCTAATTTGGCAGCAGTGGTTGTATTATTATCTACAACTGATACGTTTCCTTTATAACTATATAGCATGTAAGTATTTTGAGCATGTAGCATACCTGCTATCATGGTAAAAAGGATAAAGAATTGTAACTTTTTCATTTTTTGCGAATTTTTAGGTTTTGTTTATTAATGGTTATGAGGTTTAAAAACAGTTCTATATTTAAATTTTCGATGCATCCATACGGCCCAGGCTTCATAGAAGTAGATTACGTCAACCGCCATCACAATTACAATCAAACTCAACTTCAAATCAACCTTTAGACGATACTTATCATACAAATAGATGCCTAACCAAACAAAAAATATGGCCGAGGCTACCTGTGCTAACTTGGCAGCGAGGTGAAACCATATATGGCTTTCAAGGTAATAATGGATAAAAAACGACATGTGAAACCAGCATATAATGATGGCTATCAACAAATTCACCCACGAAGGTAGTTTTTTTATGTAATTCTTTTCAAGGGCCATCGAAATTATATTGGCATGAATATAAATTCCGTTCATGTCCGGCACTGATTTACCATAAAATTTCTTATTCATGGGCGTAAACTTCTTATCAGTGATGTCGTTAGGGTCATTATTTACATAACCAAAAAGCACAATTTTATGGGCAAAAATGGCGGAATCACTTTCATTCATCATCATCAGGTTGTCGAAATCAACCGTCAGGTATTGGCTTGGATGCCGGCTATAGTTTATTAAGACTTTATGATGATGGCCTTTTTTTTCTAATAGCTCATAAGCTTCTGGATTATAAGCTTTTACAACAGCTGCAGAAAAGGAAGTGTATTTCTTTTTGGCATAGTCTTCATAGAAAGGCTCGAAGGCACGGAAAGTAGAAATGGAATCCTGGAAAAAATTGACATAAGCAAATTGGTGGGCTGTTTTGAAATAATTACCTCTTTCTACGGCTGTATCACCCTCTTTACCACTCAATTGCAAAATACTGGCAGCTATCAGGTTGGGGTTTTTTGCAAAAGTTTCCCTTAAGATCGAATCCTGTGCCGGATCTCTCGGCCCGCTGAAATAGGCATCCAGCGCCATGACCTTCGGATGATAGCTGGCCACTTTATCAATCATCATTGCCAGGCCTTCCCGGTCGATGGTACCAATGTTTACTACTACAATATTCGAATCCGGTGGAGTTGTTTTGGCTTTGCCCAGCTTGGAATAGCTCATATCATTGGAGTCGAAATCTTTCAGTGAAAGTTTAATAGGATTGATAACCCCAAGATTCAGTGGAATAGAACCCAATACAAAAATGAAAATGAATACCCAGATAGTAGCAAAAACGGTATCTCTTTCCGTCAGGTATTTGGTAAGATGCCGATGAAATTTTTTCTTTTCTTTTTTCTTCGATTCAGGTTCGTGTTGGTGGTTGTCTGTACTCATTACAGTAATTGGTTTCCGGTTAGTAAACTTATTTCATTGATTGACGAAGTCATTTCATGGTTGCAACTATTTTTTACTTTAAGACAATCTTTACGGGGAGGCAACAATTGTCTGTAAAAAGTTAAATAGAATGCGAAGATTAATGTTATTAGACTGTAAATCCGTAATTTAGTTAGTCGAATTTATGCGAAAATATTTTTCCATCATCAATCTTGTCCTATTGTTTTGGATTTCAGGGATGAATAGTGCCCTGGCACAGTCGCCACCAAAGCCCAGAGACACTACTATACAAGGGCCTCAGACCTTTGCGATGATTATGGGTATTTCCAAATATAAATTTGTGAGGCCATTGGAATATGCTGATAAGGATGCAGAAATGTTTGCCAATTTTTTAAAATCTCCTGCCGGTGGCAGCCTGACCGATGACAATATCTATATGTTGTTAAATGAAAATGCTACGTTGGCCAATTTTTATGTACGTGGATTTCAGTGGTTGAAAGCAAAAAAATTACAATCCGGCGACCGCCTTTTTATTTATCTCGCCGGCCATGGCGATGCCATAGATGAAGATCAGTTTTTTTATCTGGCTTTTGATTGCAATCCGGCCGGTGATAAAAATAATTACCTCGTTAGCGGTGCCATACAAATGTTGAATGTAAAAATTAAAATTCAACGGGAAACATCTAAAGGCGTACAGGTTTTTTTGGTGATGGATGCTTGTCGTTCCAATGAATTGCCGGGTGGGGCTGAAGGGCAAAGTTTTTTCAACCAGGCGATTTCTCAAAAACGAGCCGGCGAAGTAATGATGCTGGCAACGGCCGCAGGGCAGGAGTCAATGGAAGATCGGTCTATCGGTACCGGACATGGGCTTTTTACCTATTACCTCGTAGATGGACTTAACGGTGTTGCCGATTCGGAAGGCAATAAAGATGATAAAGTATCTGTAGCCGAAATTCAAAAATATGTAGATGAAAAAGTTCCGGCTGTTGCCAAAACAAGATTTAACAGGGTGCAGAATCCTTATTTCTGTTGCTCCGATAAAAGTGATGAAATTGTCAGTATAGTAGATCCGGCCTATTTAAAAAAATGGGAAGAATTGAAATTACAACAATCCGGTGGTGGCAATTCATTTCCTTTCTGGCATGAAAATCCAAGACGACCCATCCCGGTTGATACAACTTTGTTACGTTCGTATAGTTTATTCAATGATGCGGTTAAAAAAAACCGGTTGACCGGGCCCAATTCTGCCGAATACTATTATGACCTGATGGCCAAAAAATTTCCGGGCAGTTCATATACTATCGATGCACAAAATACATTGACCGTTGAGTTTATCAATTTTGCACAAAGTAAAATCAACCTTTATTTAGATTGTAAAGACCCGGTAGCCATTCAACGACTGCGGGCACAAATCGACGATAATAATAAATCCGATGAAATTTATTCAACATTTGACAGGATGGAAAAAGTGGCTCGGAAAGAATCATTTGAAGTAGGTGAAATGCTGCAAAAAGCCATTGACTTTTTAATGCCCGAAGATCCCAAATTTGCAAAATCATTATTAGGCAGAATGTATTTCTTCAAAGCCCGGGGCTATTTTGGTGTTGGTAAAAGAGATGTCAATTATCAACAAGCATTACAATATGCTTATGAAGCCAAAAATAAAGAAGCAAATGCTGCTTATGTAATGCAGACCTTATCTTCACTGCATATTGAAAATGACAGGTTAGACAGTGCTATTTATTATGCCAATAAAGCCATTGCGATAGCCCCGAACTGGCGGTATCCTTATGTTACGTTGGCGTATGCGTATAAAAGAATGGACAGGGCAGATTCTGCTATTAAATATTACCATAAATCCATTGATTTGGATAAAGATAACGCCGATGCATACGTGGATTTGGGGCATTATTTTTATTCACTTTCCAAAGATGATTCTGCATTAGTTTATTATCAGAAAGCATTAACCATTGACCCGC
>JAGQWM010000046.1 GCA_020437365.1 Chitinophagaceae bacterium
CAATACTTTATCGAGTCCAAGCAAGGCAGAAACTTTGGCTATTTTATCCATATCCGGAAACAAGGGAGCAATATCTTTATCCATTACATACCGCTCTGCTGTGGGAAATTTTTCTTCCATGTCCTGTACAAAAGCAGCATTGCCAGCCGCCGGTGCCCCAAAACTGATGAGTTGTAAATTTAATTTTTGTTGTGCCGGCAAAGTTTTTTTCAAATAGCCGGCCAGAGGATAAGCCAGGTTGCCGCCGAGGCTGTGGCCTGTAATAACCACACTCGATCCTGTTGGAATTTTTTGTTCGATAAAATCTTTTATCGAAAGCTGCGTTGCATCGTCTTTTAATTCCAATAAATTATTGAACCCAACTGCTGTACCATTGCTAATATATGCGTCCTTCACCGAATCGGCATAGGCCCATTTTTTCATGGTGAAAATGTTGAAATCCTGGAGAATGAAATTTTGAAACCCGGCTTTGCTAAATTCTATCATGGAACCACGAATGACTAAAGCATATTGGTTACTGTCTTTCTTTTTGGCAATAAAAGCTAAATTGCCATTAACGGCTTTGGGCAAAAAAACTACTTCAAATTCCGGTGCATATTTCGCCACCGAATCCCGAAGGTTGGTTTTATAAATGAGTTGATTGAGTAAAATGGCTTCCTGTGCACTCACAGGCCGTGCCGATGTAGTTTGATTTTTCTTATTTGTACTACACGCAACAAATAAAAAAACGACAATTATCCATTTACCCAAAAAAAATCTTTGCATGTATATTAAATATCATTGAGATAGTAAGACTGCAAGTTGAAAATTATTGCTTAACTATTGCCGGCAGGCGATACCATTTTTGTACAAACAGGATTTTACTTTTGTTTTTTTTCAAACATCAGTTCCTTTACTTTTTCTTTATCTTCTTTTTCTTTCTTTAGGTTGAACATTGTGCCAAATACATGGTCCCATAAAGTGGAGCTGACGCCATAGCCGTTGTGTTCATTTTTATAATGGTGTAAATGATGATTGCGCCACAAACCTTTCATCCATTTATACGGAGGATTCCAGGCGTGAATGGCATAATGCATTGTACCATACATCAGGTAACCCAAAATAAATCCGGGGAAAAACATAAAAGTATATTGCCGCATGGCGAGATACATTAACCCGAAAATGGCCGATGCTAAAATAATACTGGGCACCGGTGGCATAAATAATCTTTGTTTATCTCTCGGGTAGTGGTGGTGATTGCCATGTAATGTGTACACAAATTTTTTAGCTCTTTCGCTTCTGGCTTCCATGTGAAAAAGAAACCGATGCGCCAGGTATTCAAAAAAACTCCAGAAAAACATACCGGCCAGGAAAATCAGTATCAGCCTGCCGGTAGAAAAGCCAAGCTTGGCACCACTGTAGTACAACATATAAATGATGACGGGTGTGTACATGCCCCAGATAACCAGCGGATGCGTTTTGGTCAACATTTCTAAATAGGGATTCTTAAAAAGTTGTGCTTGCCCTTTATTATGAATCTTTTCGAATTTCATGCGGCAAAGATAAGAAAAGCCGCTATTAGAAAGGTAGTCAAATGGTATATAAATCCTAAAATTCTCGTGACAGCAATCGTAACACAAGTCTTTGAAAATGACATCAATTACGCTTAAAAAAATGCAAATTAACTACCTTAGCGACTCAACAAAAATCAATCGACATGAAACTGGTTTCATACCTGAAAGAAGAACATGAACAATTGGGTGTTTTAGTCAATAATATGATTTATGATATGGAAGTGCTGCATCCTGACTTGCCCAATACCATGAATATGTTTTTAAATTATTGGGAAGATACTTACCCGCAAGCTATGGCAGGTGAACTGATGCTGAGAGAAGGTACCCGCACCAGCAATAAAGGAGTGCCTTTGGATGATGTTCACTTATTAGCACCCGTTCCATTTCCTACAAGCTGCAGAGATGGCTATGCTTTTCGGCAACATGTAGCTGCGGCACGCCGAAATCGTAAAGTGGAGATGATTCCTGAATTCGACCAGTTTCCGATTTTTTATTTAACCAATCATCATAGCATTTCGGGGCCGGGCGACATCCGGTGTATGCCTGACCATTTTCACAAATTGGATTTTGAACTTGAAGTAGCCATTGTCATTTGTAAACACGGCAGAAATATCATTGCTGAACATGCACACGAATATATTGGTGGCTTAATGATTATGAACGACCTGAGTGCAAGAGGTTTGCAAATGGAAGAAATGAAATTGAACCTCGGGCCGGCTAAAGGAAAAGATTTTTCAACTGTGATCGGGCCGTGGTTGGTAACGCTTGATGAATTGCAGGCTTATGAAATTCCGGCAAAAGAAAATCACACGGGTATGGGTTGGAATATGACGATGAAGTGTTGGGTCAATGGCAAACAGGTAAGTGAAGGCAATGTAGGTGATATGGATTGGACGTTTGCGGAAATTATAGAACGGGCATCTTATGGAGTTGATCTTTATCCCGGCGATGTGATTGGCAGTGGTACTGTCGGCACCGGTTGTTTTTTGGAATTGAACGGAACAGGAAAATTGAATGACCCTAATTACGAAGCACAATGGTTACAAGCCGGCGATATTGTTGAAATGGAAATTGAACATTTGGGCAAACTGAAAAATAAAATTGTAGCGGAAGATAGCACCTGGAGTATTTTATCGCAGAAAAAAAATGTGTAAAATAAGTTTTTTTAACCGCAGAGAAATGAGGACGCAAAGTTTACGCTGAGTATTAAAAACAGAA
The DNA here is from genome assembly GCA_020437365.1 of Chitinophagaceae bacterium. Classification (GTDB taxonomy): domain Bacteria; phylum Bacteroidota; class Bacteroidia; order Chitinophagales; family Chitinophagaceae; genus JJ008. The sequence continues at coordinate 2,772 of JAGQWM010000046.1, forward strand.
ATAATCGAGTAAAGCTAATATGACAAATGAACAATTAAACGAACTTGGTGGAATTATACTATATTGTTGTATAACAGTACATAAAACATTGGGGCCGGGTTTATTAGAATCGGCATACGTTCTTGCTTTAATGAAAGAATTTGAGATTAGAAAAATTAAAGCGAAATCACAACAACCTATTGAAATGTCTTATAAAGGTGTTTTGTTAGGTAAAGTTTATATTATAGATATACTCGTTGAAGATGAAATTATTCTTGAATTAAAAGCTGTAGATAAAATTGAACCAATTTTTAAGGCTCAGTTAATTACATATTTGAAATTAGCCGATAAAAAATTAGGTTACTTAATTAATTTTAATGTGCCACTCTTAAAAGACGGATTTAAAAGAATTGTTTATAATTTTTAACCCTGCAACCAGAATAGATTACTTCAAAAATCCTTTGCGCATCTCTATTTCTCTTGTTCTCTGCGGTGAAAAACCTTTCCGCCTTCTCGTCTTCCCGGTAAAAAAACTTTCCACCTTCCCGTCTTCCCGGCAAAAAAAATCCTTTGCGCATCTCTATTTCTCTTGTTCTCTGCGGTAAAAAACCTTTCCGCCTTCTCGCCTTCCCGGCAATAAAACTTAACGCATCTCTTGTAATCTGCGGTGAAAAAAAATCTCAACGTATCTTAGCAAATTATCGATAAAACCCTTGCGTATCGCTTGTTCCCTGTGGTAAAAAATAATATGCATTATGAAATTTGATTTACAACAACTCAAACCTGCTGAAAAGCAATATTACCTGCAACATGTCATTGCACCAAGACCTATTTGTTTTGCTTCTACCATTGATAAAAAAGGTAACGTAAACCTCAGCCCATTTAGCTTTTTCAATATGTTTTCGGCCAATCCGCCCGTTGTTATTTTCTCGCCTTCAAGAAGAGTTAGAGACAATACCACTAAACATAGTCTGCAAAATGTGTTGGAAGTGCCGGAAGTAGTCATCAATATTGTGACAGAAGATATTGTACAACAAGTTTCTCTTTCGAGTTGCGAATATCCCAAAGATGTCAACGAATTTGTAAAAGCCGGGTTTACCGAAATTCCTGCCAGTATTGTAAAACCGCCTATGGTAAAAGAAAGCAAAGTCAATTTAGAATGTAAAGTATTAGAAGTAAAATCGCTGGGTGAAGAAGGCGGTGCCGGACAGTTAGTAATTTGCGAAATATTGGTATTGCACATTGCCGATTCCTTATTAGATGAAAACAATAAACTGGATCAAAGAAATATTCATCATGTGGCACGCCTTGGTGGCAATTGGTATGCCTCCATCAATGCGTCCAATCTTTTCCAAGTACCCAAACCCAACCGTGAACTCGGTATCGGCTTCGACCAGCTTCCGGAAGCTCTTCTGAAAAGTAAAGTACTGACCGGGAATGATTTGGGAATATTGGCCAATGTGGAAACGATACCTACGGCTAATCCCGGATTTGACGATAACCATTTAAAACAAATCGTTCAGTATTACAGCGTTAATCCGGCAGAAATGGAAAAAGAATTGCATCTATATGCAAAAAAGCTCCTCGAAAAAGGTGACATTGCTGCCGCCTGGCAGGTCTTGCTGACAACGATTTAATATTTTTTTTCTTCCTATTCTTTTTTATCTTTAGTAAGCACCAAAATTTGTTTTGTGATGAAAAACATAAACAAACTTCCACTGCTGCCAGCACTCCTTATCATATTTAGTTTATACGCCTGTGTGCCACAGAAAGAAGTAACCCATACAAAAAAACAATTGGCACAAGTCGATATTAATCTGATTGGCCACCAACAAAAAATGCAAAAGCTGAACGAACAACGGCAACAAAAAGAAAATGATAATGAAATAAGTGATACGGCCAGTTATAAAATCAAAAAATTCATTGATAAAACAAATACCCAAATTGCAGAACTGGTGGCCAAAAATAAAATCCTGATTGGCGATGTATCTGTCAATAAAGAAGATTGGCTGGCCTTACAAAAAGCTTTGTCATTTTCCAGAGAACAGGAAAAACTCATTGGCGATAAAGTTTCTTTAATTGCCGAACTCATCAACAGGAATACGGTTATTGAATTGGATCAGGACGTAATTTTCGGGCCCGGGCAATACACACTTTCTCCTGACGTCTCTCAAATGATTAGTAAAATGTTTGCGCCGGTGGCGAAAGAAATTAATTATTTTATCAATAAATATCCTGACTTCCCCTTGTCACTGGTATTAACTGCCAAAGGCTATGCCGATGCTACGACCATTAATAAATCCTCAAACCTCTATCAAAAACTGGCCGACAGGATGAAGCTCTCCGGTAAAACAGATTTTACCAATGAAGAATTGAACCAGGAGCTTTCCAACGCAAGGGCCGAATCTGTCATTAATCTTCTAAAAACATTTACCGTAGGCAAATCACCAGATGGCACATCCGTCAAAAATATTTTGTATCTCTTTGAAGGAAAAGGAGAAAAATTCCCCAGCCCCAAAATTGATGATTACAAAACAAATGACCCGCGGCGAAGAATTGTTTTATTGTTCTGGAGTATTTTCCCCGATTAATTTTTTAGGCACAGAAAAATTATTTTATTCATTGCGTCATAGTGTCTTAGCGGTAAAATATCTTTGCGTATCTCTTGTTCTCTTCGGTGAAAAAAAATCTTTCCCGCCTTCCCGCCTTACCGGCAATAATTCATAGCGAACCTTTGCGACCTTGCGTCATGCGGCAAAAAAATCCTTAGCGTATCTCTTATTCTCTTGTTCTCTGCGTGAAAAAAAATCTTTCCGCCTTCCCGCCTTTCCGGCAATAATTCATTGCGAACCTTTGCGTCTTAGCGTCTTAGCGGTAAAAAAAACCTTTCCACCTTCCCGCCTCACCGGCAAAAAATCCTTAGCGTATCTCTTGTACTCTTGTTCTCTGCGGTGAAAAAAAATCCTTTCCGCCTTTGCGGTAAAAGTTTATTCCGAACTACTTCCAAATACTTTTTTCAAAATATCAGAAGTCCGTGCCAACGGGTTTGTCCTGATGTCAGCTTCTTCTTTGGCCACTTGGTCAAACAATGCATCCACCGCTTTGCCCACTACATAAGCACTGAGGTCGGGATTAATTTTATTTCTTGTAAAAGGAATTTTATTGTACGTATTGGCTAAATCGTCATAATATTTTGTGGCATCTACTTTTTCCAAAGAAGATTGCACCGAAGGTGTAAATGCAGTGATGAGTTGTTGCTTTGTTTTTTCTTTAAAATAATTGGTTGCCGCATCTTTGGGTCCGGCAATGATTTGCAAAGCATCCTGCAAAGTCATTTCTTTAATGGCATTGATAAAAATAGGCTTGGCGGCTGCAACAGCATCTTCGGCTCCGCGGTTAATGGCCAGGATGGCTTTATCCACTGTTTTGCCCATGCCAATCTTACGCAAGGTATTTTCTGCTTTCAAGGCATCTTCCGGCAAAAAGATTTTATAAATTTCGCTGCCAAAAAACCCATCGTCTTTATTTAAATTTAAAACGGCATTCACCACGCCTTTTTGCAAAGCTTCTTTTATGCCCTGTCCGGCTTCATTTTCTGTCAGCCCGGAGGTGTTTTTTTTGGAAAAAATTTTGGGCAATGTCAATTGTGCTTGCGTGGTATTAGAAGCGAAACAAAAAAATAAAACTGCAAGTCCGATTGTTTTCAGGGAAAAGATTTTCATATTTTCAATAATTTTTAGCTAGAATAAAGTGAATAGTATGCCATTTTAGGCACTTAGATTACGACTGTGGTTATTTGACGTAAATTGATAGCGGAAGTTGCGCCATAATAATCCCAGAATGAAATTTTTTCTGCCGGATTCCCATTATTTACCCATGCAAAAAAAACTGGTTTACTACTGTACAATACAGCCAATGCAGTACCTTTGTGCTCTTTTGAAAACGCAATAGAAAAAATTATCATTCGATCAAAAATATGAGTACGACACATTTATCCGAGCAAGAGCAATTACGAAGAGAAAAGCTGGCCGAGCTGATGATGATGGGTATTGAACCTTATCCGGCTGCTTTATTTCCGGTGAGCCACTATTCAACCGACATAAAAGAAAATTTTACGGAAGAATCCCTGCCTGCCGAACAGGCAGGGAAATCCGATTTTGCCAATGTATGTGTAGCCGGCCGTTTGATGAGTGTAAGAAATATGGGCAAAGCCAATTTTGCCGTCATACAAGATGCAAAAGGGCGTATTCAACTCTATATAAAAAGAGATGAAATTTGCCCGGGTGAAGATAAAACGCTTTATGATATTGTTTGGAAAAAACTCATTGATATCGGCGATTTTATTGGTGTAAAAGGTTATGTATTTACCACCAAAACCGGCGAAACTTCCATACATGTAAATGAATTGACGCTTTTGAGCAAATCATTACGGCCATTGCCGATAGTGAAAGAAGCCGACGGCCAAACTTTTGATGCCGTTACCGACCCCGAATTTAAATACCGCCAACGGTATGCCGATTTGATTATCAACCCAGCGGTAAAAGAAACCTTTATCAAAAGAACAAAGCTGATAAATTCCATCCGTGAATTTTTGAACCAACGTGGTGCACTCGAAGTAGATACACCGGTTTTGCAAAGCATTCCGGGTGGCGCTGCTGCCAGGCCATTCAAAACGCATCACAATGCGCTGGACATTCCTTTCTATTTGCGTATTGCCAATGAATTGTATTTGAAAAGATTAATCGTTGGTGGTTTTGATTGGGTATATGAATTCAGCCGCAATTTCAGGAATGAAGGCATGGACCGCACCCATAATCCTGAATTTACCATCTTAGAATTTTATACCGCTTACAAAGATTATTACTGGATGATGGAAACTACGGAACAATTGTTGGAAAAAGCAGCCATCGATGTTTGCGGCACTACGGATGTAACGGTAGGCGATAAAACAATTTCCTTTAAAGCACCTTTCAAACGCATTACCATTTTCGAAGCCATAGAAGAACACACAGGCATCGACGTTAGTAAAATGAAAGAAGAACAATTGCTTTCTGTTTGCAAGCAATTACGCATTCCTACAGATAAGTCGATGGGCAAAGGCAAATTGATAGATGAAATTTTTGGTGCCAAATGCGAAAAAAATTATGTGCAGCCTACCTTCATCACAGATTACCCGGTGGAGATGAGCCCGTTGACAAAAAAACACAGGGACCAAATCGGGTTGGTAGAACGATTCGAATTGATGATTAACGGCAAAGAAATAGCGAACGCTTACAGCGAACTGAATGACCCCATTGACCAAAGAGAAAGATTTGAAGAGCAATTAAAACTTATGGAACGTGGCGATGATGAAGCCATGTTTATTGATTATGATTTTTTAAGAGCTTTAGAATATGGCATGCCACCAACTTCGGGTATTGGTTTTGGTATTGACAGGCTTTGTATGCTGCTGACCAATCAACCTTCTATTCAGGATGTGTTGTTGTTTCCGCAAATGCGGCCGGAACATACAAATCATTGAAGCAATATTAAAATGAGTTAGTAGGAGTGAAAGGGAAAATCATCATTTATCAACCAAAACAAGTGGAATTCTTTTAGTTGTTTTCATTTCCGGAGTTAATATTTTCGATTCAAATACTAAAGTATATTTTCTTTTATTTGTCAAAACATACAAAGTTTTACTACCGGTTGTATTCACAGAAATATCAAGGTGATTTTTTTTAAATTTTACATTTCCATTGTCCATTACCACCCGATTAACTTTCTCTCCGTCAGGCGCAATCAACTCAAATTGATTAACAATACCTATATACAATACTTGAGGGTTAGGTGTGTCAGCTTTTGCATGCTCTATGTTGTTTTGTTGTCGAAAAGATACAACGCTCAGTACAAAACAAAAAGATAAAAGGTTTATTATTTTTTTCATGACGATTTTGTTTAATAATTACTTATAAATGTTTGTTCAAATACGCTGCAATTTTATGCAGGCCCTCTTCTCCTGCTTCCTTAAAGATAATTACCCGGTTCTCATTTAGCAAAATATAAGAAGGATATTTAACAATTTTTAAACCCAATAATCAAGCTAATCTATCATCATTTTATTCTTATCAAGCCAGGATTGAAATGCCTTAAACGACAATTGATTAAAACAATTTTGCCTTTCTTGTCTATCAGAAAATTCGTGGGAATTTTGCTCAGGTTAAACGCCTTTGCAACTTTACCCGAAAATGCGCCTTCCTCAAAATAATTTTAAATAACAAAAAAACGGCTCATCTGCATTTAACGTCTTTTAAAAAATATTATCTGAAAACTTTTCATTGTATAAAGGAACCTGTTTTCCAACAGAAGTTTATTTCATTAATTCAACTATATAAGTTTTGTTAGGAATTTTATCCATTTCAATTCAACCAACAACTTACATTTAATCCTTTAGGCATTTACCCCAAAAGTGGAAAACAAAAAAAGAAGAATTAAAATTTTTGTTTTCATATTTGTTTAGTTAATATATAGATAAATAACCTCCTCTATACAAACAAATCGGTATATAATTTAGCCCCCGGCACTACGGAATATTTTTCTAAGTCAGTAATGCCTTCACCGGCCAGCACTTCTTCATCGATAAATAAATGGCCTGTACAACTTTCAGAAGGTTTTTGCAAAATATAATATGCAGCATCGGCCAGAATGTCCGGCTTGCGGCTCATATTGGCCAGGGCTTCACCACCCAATAAATTTCGGACAGCAGCCGTGTCTATTGTCGTCTTTGGCCACAAGGCATTGGCAGCTATTTTTTCATTTTTAAATTCTTCAGCCCAACCAATCGTCATCATGCTCATATTGTATTTGGTCAATGTATAAGCCACATGATGGGCGAGCCACTTCGGCGCCAGGTTAATGGGCGGCGATAATGTAAGTATATGCGGATTGGCCGCTTTTTTTAAATGCGGCACGACTGCTTTGGTTACAAAAAAAGTACCCCGCACATTGATGTCATGCATCAAATCAAATCGTTTGGGTTCGGTCTTTTCAGTCGATGTTAAACTTATCGCCGAAGCATTGTTGATGAGTATATCAATACCACCAAATTTTTTAACCGCTTCATCCATCACATGCTGCACCTGGTCTTCAAAACGAATATCACATTGTACGGCCAACGATTTACCACCTGCTTTTTCAATTTCTTCCGCCGCCGAATAAATGGTACCACCGAGTTTAGGGTTTTCTGTCACACTTTTTGATGCCACAACAATATTGGCGCCTTCTTTTGCTAACCGAAGTGCAATAGCTTTGCCAATACCACGGCTGGCTCCTGTTATGACAACTGTTTTATTTTCGAATAACATATTTTTTGTTTTTTGTCAATAAAAATACTGCATATATTTTTTATGCACCGGACAGTTAAAATTCAGGCAACTCAGGTTTATTCTGCATAATGGTTTCTATTTTTTCCAACACTTCTTCATTTAATTTATTAGCTACTTCAAGTGATTGCAGGTTTTCCAACAATTGCTCTTTGCGTGAAGCACCGAGAATGGCCGTCGTTACATTAGGATTTTTAATACACCAGGCAATACTTAGTTGCGCCATCGGCACTCCCAACTCTTTGGCTACCGCCGAAAGTTGTTTTACTTTTTCGAGTTTGTCCTCTTTCAAAATACGGTCTTTCAGCCAGTCAAAGCCTTCCAGTTCCAGGCGACTGTCTTTCGGCACACCGTTATTGTATTTACCACTCAATAATCCCGAAGCTAACGGGCTCCAAATAGTGGTGCCCAAACCGACGGTTTTATAAATCATGTCAAATTCTTTTTCCACTTTATACCTTTCAAAAAGATTGTACTGTGGTTGCTCCATCGCCGGGCCTATTAATCCGTACTGCGCCGCTACCCGATGTGCCTCCATGATTTCCACACCACTCCACTCGCTGGTGCCCCAATATAAAATTTTTCCTTGCTGTACCAAATGATGCATAGCCCAAACTGTTTCTTCAATCGGTGTATTTTTATCGGGCCGGTGGCAAAAAAATAAATCTAAGTAATCTACCTGCAAACGTTGTAATGCTTCATCGCAAGACTCCAGTATGTGTTTCCTGCTAAGACCCTTTTGATTGGGCTTGTTCTCCTTACCATGCCATCCAAAAAATGTTTTGGACGAAACGAGATAGGTTGTACGATCCCAATTTTTCTTATGTAAAACACGGCCCATCATTTTTTCACTTTCGCCATGCGCATATACTTCGGCGTTATCAAAAAAATTAATGCCGTTATCATAGGCTACTCCCATAAGTTCATCTGCTAAGCGGTCGTCTATTTGTTTGTGAAAGCTTATCCAACTGCCAAAAGATAAGGTGCTGATTTGCAAACCGGTTTTTCCCATTCTTCTGTATTCCATAATTTATTTTTTAATGTTGTTTTTTTTGTTTCACTCCTTCGGAGTTCTTTATGGTAATTCTCATTGCTATTACAAATATGCCACTCCTTCGGAGTTCATAAATTAATTTTCCGTTTTTCTTCTATAAATATTTCGCTCCTTCGGAGCTGAATTTTTCAATTAAGATATTCTATTAGTTTTTAATTTCAGGGTTATTTATTTTTTGTTTCACTCCTTCGGAGTTCTTTATGGTGATTCTCATTGCTATTACAATTATGCCACTCCTTCGGAGTTTATGTATTCATATTCTTTTTTCTTTTACAAATATTTCGCTCCTTCGGAGCTGAATTGTTTAATGAAATCCGGTTAAATTTATTTTATTCACACAGGGTGAGTTAAAAATAAAACTTACTATCGGATTTATAAAAAACTTAGATAACAATTGAATGAGAAGGTATTCTGCTATTTCGGGAATCCGTTTTCAGAAACTTTTACTGTTCCCGTCGGGCTATGAAATGTTACACTGCTTAAATCCTGTGTGGCTTCTAAACCTTTGCCACCAACAATTTGCTGGCCCGCACTATGATAAATAGCATATTTATCAGTATAAAACATTCCCGTATTCTGATTCCACCAAAGTTCGGGGCTTTTCAGTGTGTCACCTTTTATGGTAATGACCAACACACTGTCTTGCAATAAAACTTTATTGTATTGCTCAAAATATTTACCATACTTACAATCCAGGCGGGTATCAATTTTTTTGTTTTTATAAAAATCAACATGCAATGAACGAGGGAATTCTATATACACCGTATCAGCATATACCCGCCACATCAATGGTGCCGTTAGTTTAGCCTTTACTTCTCCATTCTCACTGAGGTAACTTTGCACACCTATTACCTTTTCTTTCATCACCACTTTTTTAGTAAGGTCGTCCACTTGTTTTACATCATTCTCGCAACTTATAAACAAACAGCAGCCCGTTAGTAAAGCTGCTGTCCAAAATAATGTTATGTTTTTTGACCTGTTAATCATATTTACGCTTGATAAACCAAAAATCACTCAGTGATAAACCAACGGAAATTCTGAATGTATTTTCGCTCAGCAAGTTATTATTATTTCCTCGTTTGCCATATTCAAAAGCCACGTTGATAACCGTTGCCTGGTTGGGCGCCTGCCGGTTGGTAGCAATCGGTAAACCCAATCCCACACTTCCGCCAACGCTATTTAGTTTATTACCCTGCTTGACATAATCGGGACCGAAAAATAAACCAAACCGATAAGTTACATTACTAAAATAAGTCCTCTTAGGAATTGGATTTAACTGGCCACCAATTCTCAACTTCCAACTATTTTTTACGGAATCCATTTGGCCATAAAAACGATAATTGTTCCAGTTTTGTTTTTCGAAATCTATTCCCAACAACCAGCCGGCAGATTTTTTGTACTCCGGATTTTTTTGCAATACGAATCCTGCAGTGATTGATGAAGGCCAAAGAATGGTTCCTTTGATATCTTTTCTGTCTGAAACACTGTCCAACCTTAGTTCACCCACATCGGGATTATACACAAAGGTTTCGCGGATAATATCCTGCGATGCATTTATTTTTTGTTGCCAATTGCCAAATGCACCCAAGGTTAGTGAAAGTCTTTTCTGTAGTGGAATTTTATATTGAATACCGGCATTGAAATTTATGCTCCCAAAATTTGTTTTGGTTTCATAATTCGCCTGGTTGTAACTCACCGTATCATTGAACAAGGTTCTTTTCGTACTATAATCTTTTTCGCCAAAAAGATAACCGCCATTCAAGCCAATGCTCAAAGAGGTAACACCAATGGAATCGCCTTCATGTTCTCCTTTTTTTAACCGCACCGTTTTTTTGAATAAAGCAATTCCCGTACCGAGTGAAACGAGGTATGCACCACCTTGTCCGTTGTATAAAGTTTCTGCGCTATCAATCGGCATATTGGTATTCGGGTCTTTGAGCAATTCTCTTTCCCGGATTTTATAACTAATGCGTGAAACCGGCCTTAAGCCAAATGAAAGTCCCCATTTGGGTTTGATGGGAATACCAATTTGAACATAAGAAAACAATGAGTTGGTGGCATTGAATCTTTTTGTAAAGTTTTGATCTTTCAGTGAACGGCCTTCAAAATTGAGGCCCACATCAAGAATGGCTCTTCCGGAATTTATTTTATTTGATTTTGTTTCCTTATCAACTAAAAAATTGGCAAAGGATGCCGGGTTATTAAAATTGATAGTTAAGGGATCCATGTATCCGGCAGCTATACCACCCATGGCCCGGGTGTTGATATTGGTTCGAGGTACAATATCGCCAATACCAAACCTTGAGTACGGAGAGTTATCCTGCCCGAAAGCAGGTGCAAAAGCAGTAAAAAATAAAATCAAAATCGTACAGGCAGTTAGTTGCAACGTCTTGATTTTTCTAAGGGTTATTAACTTCACTAATTCCATAAAGACCTTTAAAAATTAAATCAGGGTCTGCAAATATCTTCTTTTTAAGGTGTGAAGCCAAATAGACTATATCTCCACCGGTTAACAGGACGTTAAAGTTGCCAAACTTCTCTTCATAAGCCGCCGTAATGCCATCAATTTCTTTTGCCATTCCCAGTATTACGCCGGAGAGAATATTGGTTTTGGTATCGTATCCAATCAGGGGCAAATTGCTGTCAGCCTTTACCAGTGGCAGTTTTGCGGTATAATCATGCAGCGATTTGAGGCGCATTTCCAGGCCGGGTGAAATGCTGCCACCAACAAATTCGTGGTATTTATTGATAAAATTATAGGTAATGCAAGTGCCGAGCGAAATAACAAGATTATTTTTTTCGGGGTAAAAATGTACCGCCGCCGCGGCCAATGCCAGCCGGTCGGCACCAATGGTTTCCGGCTTGCTAACCGGTGTAGTAAAAGGCAGTTTGGTGGCAAAATCCAATTTATGAAATCGTGTCGCTTTTGACAATTGCTGTTCTATGTCAGGATGATGATCCACCACGGATGAAAGAATGGACTTATCGGGATTGTATTTTTTTATGATTGAGGCAATCGTAGAAGTGGTATCGTCTGAAAGATTGACAATATCACTAATCGTATTTTCTTTAAATACCGCCAGTTTTTTCCGGGTGTTGCCAAAATCAAAACAAAGTGTTGTTGACATATTATCGATTGCAGAATTATTAAACCTTTGCGTTTTTATTATTTGTATTTATACCAATATGCCAAAGTGTATCAGCATTTAAATCCAATTCAAAATCGGGCCATAATATATAATACTTGTGATTTTCAAACTTGGAAAAGTTTTCTTTGTCCAATAATGGCTTAAATGCTTCACCTTTCAGATATGAAGTTATGTCAGCAATTTTAACTGTGCCATCTAAAAAGGTGCACAATAATTTATTATCTTCTAATGATTGTATTGTATGAATGGTTCTCACTTAATAGCTATTTTAATGCTTCAATTTTAAATACATTATTTTCTTCAACAGCCAGTTTCCAATCAGCCAACAACGCTTCCTTATGGATTTCAACTCAAGCTATTACCAGTTTTAATTTCTCTTTTGGAAATTTGCCTGCTAATACAGTCGCTTCGGGGATGGAAACTACAGCATTGAATTCGGCATACTCAATGTGAATATGAGGTAGTTTATGCGCTTTATTATCATAATAAAACATTGAAATTACCGGCATAAAATTCAACAATTTTAATAAGTAAAGTTACTTAATTAAATGAAAATTTTTACAACCTGCCTTACAAATCAAATCCGCTTAAATTCTTAAAATGTCCATTTAATTTTATTTTCTCTTGGAGCATCACCACACCCTGCGCCACCGGAATGGCTTTCAATAAATGTCTTTTTAAAAATTCCTGCCGGTGCAGTTCGTCCTTCAATTTCAAAAACTCATATTCTTCTTCTACTGATAAGCCTACATGATGGGCCACTTCGAAACTTTTGATATGCTCTCTTTCTTTTCCAAAAGCTTTTTTCACTTTTAATATTTCATGTAGCTTGTGTACATATTGCATAACTTTTTTCATCATTTTATCCGTACCGTTTTCTACATTTTGCGGATAATTGACAATAGCACCGCTGTATAATTTGCCGGGAATTTCTTTTATCTGCTCCAAAATCCGAAATACTTTCAGCCCTTTTGTTTTGATATCCATTTCGCCGGAGGCATATTTTTTGGCTACTTCTACAATTTCAATCATCGTACCATATTCCTGTACTTTATTTTTCAGTACTACCGGAATGCCGAAAGTTTTCTTTTCTTGAATACACTCATTGACCAACTCGATATACCGTGGTTCAAAAATATGCAGGTTGAGGTTTTCATTGGGAAAAACAACAATGTTCAAGGGAAATATGGGAATAAAATTGGTCATAACATTGAAGCATTTGTATTGAAAAGCAGTAATCGCCGAATCATCTTTTTTTTCTACTTTTAAGTCGGATAGCAAATGTAAGACGTAATCAACGACTTTAAAATTATACATCGCAATGGCAAGTTTTATTTCGGTAGTGATCATCACCTATAACGAAGAAAAAAATATTGGCCGATGTATTGATTCCATCCAATCCATTGCCGATGAAATCATTGTGCTCGACTCCGGTTCCACCGATCAAACTATTTCCATGGCCAAAGAAAAGGGTGCCATCGTTCATCACCAACCCTTTTTAGGATATGTAGAACAAAAAAACAAAGCCCTTACATTGGCCAACCATGAATTTGTCCTGAGCTTGGATGCAGATGAAGCCATAGATGAAAAGCTGGCCCATACAATTCTTCATTTAAAAAACAATCAACTGCAAGGGGCTTATAGTATGAATCGCTGTACATCTTATTGCGGAAAATTTATTCGCCATGGCCTTTGGTATCCCGATAAAAAAATTCGCCTCTTCAATAAGAACATAGCAATATGGCAAGGCGATAATCCACATGATAAAATTATGTTGGCCAATAACAAAAAACCTCAACATTTACCCGGCGATATTTTACATTTTTCCTACAACAATATGGAGGAGCATATAACACAGAATAATCGTTTCAGTAGCATTGCGGCAACCGCATTATTTCAAAAAGGAAAACGAACCAATATTATTAAGCTCCTCTTTAATCCATTCTGGGCATTTATCAACGGTTATTTTTTCCGGCTCGGTTTTTTAGACGGTTTTTATGGCTGGGTAATTGCTATCAACACATCGCAATATACTTTTTTGAAGCATAGTAAATTGTATCAGCTGCAAAAAAATTCAAAATAAATTTTTAAACAGATTGCCGAAAAGAACTTTTCATTCAATAAAAATTTATTCCAATTACATTTGTAAAGATTAATTTCAGTTTTATGATGTGGCAGGAATTATTGCAACAAATACAAAACGGCAACAGGAAAGCACTGGCTAGGGGCATTTCTCTCATCGAGAATGAAAGCGCAGGTTATGAAAAAATGTTGCAATCGCTACCGGCATCTGCTACAAAAATTACCGGTATCACCGGGCCACCCGGCGCAGGTAAAAGTACATTGGTTGATGCCATGATTGCACAATGGGTACAAGCCGGAAAAAAAGTGGCCGTATTGTGTGTCGATCCTTCTTCGCCTTTTAATATGGGAGCATTGCTCGGCGACAGAATCCGTATGAGCGACTGGTATTTACATGATCATGTTTTTATTCGTTCACTGGCATCGAGAGGTTCTATGGGCGGCTTACATCCCAAAATTTTGGAAATAACCGACTTGATGAAACAAGCCGATTTCGACCACATCATTGTAGAAACGGTTGGTGTCGGGCAAAGCGAAATAGAAATTGCCGGCCTGGCCGATGTCACTATGGTTGTGCTGGTACCCGAAGCCGGCGATGAAGTTCAAACCATGAAAGCAGGGTTAATGGAAATCGCCGATATATTCGTGGTCAATAAAGCTGACCGACCCGGCGCTGATGTATTTGTAAAAAATTTACGACAAATGCTGGCCCCTTCATTTAGCAATCATTACCATGAAGTGCCGGTTATTAAAACCATTGCTTCACAAAAAGACGGTATTGAAAAATTGATTGAGCTGTTGGCGCATCAATTACAAAAATCACATACAACTGATAAAAAATTCTGGTTGCTGGCCGAGAAAGCTTATTATTTATTGGAACAGAAAAGAATGAAAGGCATTGTAAAAAGCGAACTGAAAAAAGAAATAGAACATCAATACAAAAAAAATAATTTCAATTTGTATCAATTTGTTGCCGGCAAATAAATTTTTGATTCGAAAGCAAGTTGAGCCACTCAGTTATTATTCCAATTGTCTTTATTGTGCTGATACCAGCGAAATCCAATTACACTTACAATAGCAAATGGTATAAACGCCAGGTACAAAATACCGGCATTCATTCCTTCGGCGGGTTTTTCGCCGAGCTGTTGCGCCGTTTTGGTACAAATTGAACATTGTGCCTCAGTTTGCTGTGGAAGAAAAACCATGCATAGCATCACAAAACTTATAATTGTAAGAACCTTTTTCACCATGATTAATTTTGGCAAAGTTACAAAACAATTTGAATCAATTACTTACGAAATACGTGGTAATGGGTATGAAAGTTTCCTATTAAAAATCGTATTTTCATTAGATGAAAAAATTAATTTTCACAGTCAGTTTCCTAAGCCTTGCGTTGCTGAACGCTGCTGCACAAACAACCGCTAAAGAATGGTACGATAAAGGCAATTCTTTAAAACAAGATGCCAAATATGCCGATGCCGTAACGGCGCTGAAAAAAGCCGTATCATTAGATGGTTCTTATAAAGATGCTTTGCATTTGTTGGGTTGGTGTTATAATGAATTGGGACAATACGACAATGCTTTGAAAGTATTGAAAAAAGAAGCCACATTAAACCCGGTAAATAAAGCGGCCAATAATTTTGAAATTGGTTATGCTTATGAAAAATTGAAACAATATGACGATGCCATTGCAAAATTTACAACAGTCATTGGTATCAACAACCAATATTCACTGGCCTTTAAAGAAAGAGGTAATTGTTATTATAAAAAGAAAGATTACGAAAAAGCCCTGGACAATTTTGATCAATATACCAAACTGGCCAGCAACATAATGGACCCTGATTTTTTCCACGATAAAGGCTGGTGCGAAAATGAACTTGGTAAATATGACGATGCTGTAACATCATTAAATCAAAGCATCACGTTGGATGATAGTTACATTGACGCTTATTCCGAATTGGGTTATGCCTATTACAAACTTTCTAAAAATGATGAAGCCATTGCTAACTATCGAACTGCTATGAACATGAGCAATGGGCAGAATTACCGGTATATTTTAAACCTGGCGAATGTGTATTATACCAACCTGAAAAATTATGATTCCGCAATTGTTTATTTTGAAAAAGGTCTTCAACTCCAAAACGAAGATAAAAACGCTTATTACAAACTCGGCTGGTGCTATAACGACAAAAAGCAATATGACAAAGCCATTTCCCCTTTACAAAAAGCATTGATTTTGGATCCTGATTTTATCAATGCCAAAACCGAATTGGGCTATGCCAATTATAAATTAGATCGGTATGATGCGGCATTGGTTCAATTTCAGGCAATCATGAAAAAGAACCCAGACCATGAACTGTCAAGGTACTATGCCGGCTTTTGTTATTATTTGAAAAACGACCGGGACAATTTGAAAAAAATGATTGATGAATTGACAAGCATACAGACAACCAAATCCTTGCAATACGCCGATACATTGAAAAAATATGTTAAATAAAGGGTAGCTGACTTTCAAAATACAAGCATCCTCTAAAGCCACCTTCCACCGGGTGGCTTAATTTTTGCAATACGCTTATGTTTATATGAAGAATACAATTAATTTTGCGCCGATGAAAACCAACAGGGCCGAAGTGTCCATTTCTATTGTCCTTTGCACTTGCAATGGCGAAAAATATCTCGTTGAGCAGATGAATAGCCTTATTCATCAAACGTATCCATTTCTGGAATTGATTATTGTCGATGATGCTTCAACTGACAGCACATACGACATTTTACAATCGTACCGGGCAAAAGATAAACGGATAAAAATTTTCAGGAATGAAAAAAACTTAGGTTTCAATAAAAATTTTGAAAAAGCCATTGGCCTTGCTTCAGGCGAATGGATTTCATTGGCCGACCAGGACGATGTTTGGGTTTTAGAGAAACTCGAAATCATGAGTAAAAATATAGACAAGAATGTTTCTCTCATTCATTGCAGCAGTTCTAAATTTCAACATGATAATATTCAACAACAAAAACATTATTCCCGATATCAAAAATTTAGTGGCAATGACAGGCGAAAAATATATCTCATCAACTCCATCGAAGGCCATGCCATGTTGATGCATCGCAATGTTTTACAAAAAGCATTTCCCCTGCCGGAGAACATTTATTTTGATTGGTGGATCGGTTTCCATGCTGCGCTACAAGGAACTGTTGTTTGGGATAAAAACGTTTTGGTAAAACGCAGAATACACGATAAAAACAGTAGCTTACTCCAGATTAAAAAATTGCAAAAAGAAAAAAAACAACATGAACAAGCATTGCATTATACCCAACTCTTCAATAAATATGCAGGAAAAGATAAAAAGACCTTTTTGTTCGGACAAAAATTAGAATCCTGTTTGACTAAAGCTATAAGAGGTGAAAAATGGCCTTTGTTTTTGTTTGTGATGCAATACCGCAAAATCGTTTTTTATTATAAACCCAAACGGCCCATTATTGGCTTCTTTAGTTATTGTAAAGCGGCGTTTCGTTTGGCGCAAATTTAGCCGCTTCACATGCTGCATAAATCGAATTTCTTTCCTTTACAAAATTGCCTACTTCCGCTATCCGCTTGGCGGTAGCAAAAATATTTTCCGATAATTTATTTCTCAATGCGGGGCTCTGCAATAACTGATTCACCCGGTTGGCAAATTGAATAGCCCCATCTTCTATAAAAATGTTATTGCCTGATTGCAAATACGGAATGCCATGAGCACCTACCGATGTGGAAACAATGGGCAAACCTTTCACCATCGCTGAAAGTATTTTTATACGAATGCCGCCACCAATACGAATCGGTACAATCAAAATAGCCGAAGACAAGAATTCATGCAGGTCGTCCACAAAGCCCGGAAACTGAACCGGTAGATTTTTAAATTTTATTGTAAAATCATTTGTCCACTCACCGGTAACGATAAGATTGGCCGCAGGGTTTTCTTTTACTACCATCGGAAATATTTTGGTGAGAAACCAATCCAGCCCATCTTTATTGGGAAAATGCTCTTCATTGCCCAAAAACAGCAACCGATTACTGGAGCCGGACTGGTATATGTTTTGCAAATCCGATTTATCCAATGCAATATAACGGCCATGCCAAACCGGTTTTGAAACGCCGGCATTCGTCAACGTATGCTTATCTTTTTCCGTGAGCGTAATGATTCCATCATATTTATTTAAAAAAGAAATTTCCAGTTGCCGAATAACCGATTCAATATGCTGTACTGAGGATTTATCAAATTGTTGATATTGCAAATCTTTGGCAGCTCTTTCAAAAAAAACCTCATGTTCTATAAATATTTTTAAACTTGCATCGGGCAAAATATCAATCAGCGAAATATTTTTGCTATGCTCTACTTGAATGATATCAAAAAATGAAGCTTTCGAAATTTTTTCAATTTGTTGAATGAGTTTTCTGTCCCTGATGGTTATTTCATTCACTTTTGGCATTTTCCGAAATTTTGACAAATCGCCTTTTTCAAATCTTCGCAGGAATAACTTATAAACCAACCGATTAAATTTTTCTTTGATTGTCTTTTTTGCAAAGCCTACTAAAATGGGTTTTACCAAATAAAACCGCTGGCGAAATAATGCAATATCATCCGGATGAATATTTTCCGGCGTAAGAATGATATTGATTTCGAAATCATGCATTTGTTTTTCCAAATACACTAATTGATAATAA
>JAGQWM010000047.1 GCA_020437365.1 Chitinophagaceae bacterium
TTTATCATTTTTTCCACCGAGAAAAGCAAACAAAGGCTGGCCGGCTGCTTGCGCCGCAATATCGTATAAGGCAATATCAAAAGCACTTTTTACCGCTGTATTTTTATAAATAATTTTATCCATCAATTGGATACAGGATGCAATATCCAATGCATTTTTTCCGAGTAAAGCTTTCGCAAAATATTGACCTACGATATAACAAGTTTCCTGGCTTTCACCATTGATGGGCATATACGGACTACATTCACCAAAACCAATGATTCCTTCGCGGGTCGTAATTTTTACGATGAGATTATTCGCCGCTTCATCGGCACCAAGCGAAGTGATAAACGGTTGTTTTAAAGGAATAGAAAGTTTGTATAGTTCTATGGTATCAATTGTCAATTGTTTCATCATTTTTCTGTTAAAAAATTAAAGATAAAGGCAAAATATTTTCCTGAACAATAATTTTAGCATGATTTATGTTTTAAGTAAGCCCGGGTGTATCAATTATTTACTTTAACCTATGATGATGAAAAGACTTTTTGTTTCCGGATTATCTGTATTTCTATTGTTTTCCTGTAAAAAAGAGATTACTGAATTGCCGCCGGCCACACAAACCGGCGCCCAAACTTTTGGTGCCAAAGTGAATGGAAATTTTTGGATACCTCAAGGTTTCGGCCCCATTCCTGCCGATAATTTATTAGAAGCTAAAAAACTCGGTCCTAATTTTTATATCAATGCCCGCAATTTTGCTTCTTCACCCAATGAAACTGAATTCGAAATTTTCTTGAAAGACGTAAATGGTACAGGCAATTATCCATTGAATACCACCATGCCGAATCGTTCTACCGGTGCCAGTTATGGTTTTTATGTCAAAAGAAAACTTTCGCCTATCAGCGAATGGCTGACATCAGCAGTCCATGGCGGTGTTGTCCATATCAGTTTTTTAGATACAACCAATCATATTATTGCCGGAACTTTTAATTTTTCAGCTGCCGATAATTTTGGTACTGCACCTGTTTTGCAAGTAACCGAAGGCCGTTTTGATTTGAATTATTAAAATAAAATCCGCAAGCCGATATTGAACATACCGGTGAGTGGTGCTTTTTCATTCACAAAAATATATTTGCTCGGATAATCCGATGCCGGAATCCAAACTCTTCCTTCGCCATATAAAAAGAAACCTGCACCCAGTGGTTTTTCATAGCCAAGGCTTAAATCGGCTGTTAGTCTTTTGAATTTGGCTGCACCTGCTAATACCGGTACGTTGTAATCAGCTGTATCTATTGGTGTAGAATGTACATTGGAAACTCTTCCGAAAAGCAATCCGAGTCCGGCCGTTGTATAAAGATTCCAACCTTTTTCATTATCGCATTTGCCTACCAAAAATTTTCGCCAGCCCACTGAAAAATGTTTGAAATATAAACTGGCCCGATTCTCATAATTAATTTCCTGCGGTAAGGTCAGTGGCGATTTGGCTATTGCCGACAGATTATTCGAAAACTTTCCCCTGTTGTAATACGAAAACCAAATATATACACCTTCTTTCGGGCTAATGTCAAAAAAACCATGAATGGTATGTCCGAAAGTCCAGAACTGTTGCCCTTCTTTGAAACTGCGCATCAAACCTAAGTCTGTGGCGGCACTAAATTGCATGGTTTGTGTTGATGCAGTTGTACTCAACAATAAAAGAAAAACGGGTATGTAAAATATTTTTTTCAAGCCAATGATTCTGCTCTGCAATGTTACAGAATAAATATATGGATGAAAATAAAAAAGCCACCCGAAATGAGGATGGCTTTTCAAAATAAGCAGTTGGTTTTATTTGACCAGTGTTAATTCATCAATAATATTTTTGGCACCGCCCAGTTTATCGATACACCAAAGTACATATCGAATATCGACACAGATGGTGCGGTTGAGGTCTTTGTCAAATTGCAATTTATGGCTCAGTGCTTCATAATTTCCGTCAAAAGCCAACCCAATCAATTCGCCTTTTCCATTGATAACCGGCGAACCGGAATTGCCTCCTGTAATATCATTGGTCGTAATAAAATCAATGACCAAATCTTTTCTTTCAGGGTCCATGTATTGCCCAAAATCTCTTTTCTTCAACAATTCAATCTGCTTGGCCGGTAAATCAAATTCATAATCGCCGGCTTTATATTTTTCCAAAATACCTTTTGAAGTAGTTACATAATCATAAAAAACAGCATCTTTCGGATGGTAAGGTTTTACGGAGCCATAACTTACCCGCATGGTAAATGTTGCATCAGGATACATCATTTTGGCCTTGGCCGGATCCATTTGCATGATACCTTTCATATACAACCGGCCGAATTCATCATTAGCAGCCCTGAAAGTTGTGTAGTACTGGGCGTATTTGGAAAGATAATTGGTAAAAAATGCACTGGCATACGCAAATGCCATATCGGATTGCAAGGTTACACCATCGGGATTGGCCACAAATGCATTCCATGAACTGTCATCAAAAATCATGGTCTTGCTGAACATATCCGCTGCATATTTTTGGTAAGTAGCATCATCATCTAAAGGACCGTAATTATTTTTTAGCGTAGCGTAAAAACCTATCGGGTGCTGTGCTTCGTCAATGTCTTCATAAAACAATTTGGTAATGGCTGCTACAATTTTTTGGTCGGATGGTTTATTTTCTTCTTTCAGAAATTCCTGTCGTTGTTCGCTGGCTGCTTCCAACATTTTCTTTACACCGGCAGCAGGTTCTCCGGGAGTTACCAATGCTCTTTCTACTCTTAATAGCGAACCACAAAATCGAATGAGTGGTGAACCATTGATACCTTCAATAAGATACTTCCGGTTTTTGGCATAAGGCCGCCAGGCATCATAAGCTTTGGCCCAGTCAGCTAAAATATTGGCAAATTCAGGTTTGTCTTTTGCCCATTCCTGAAATTTATCTTCGAATTCTTTTTTCTTTTCGTAGATATGATATTTCAATAATTGTTTTGTTTCGCCATCAAAAAATTTCCAGTAATTGGCAATGCCGGCATAAGAAGAAGCCAGTTGCAATTTTACCGCCGGATCATTTTTCATTTGTTCAAACATATATTTCAACCGAACTGCACGCAGTTTTACCAAGGAAGGATTATCAATATCGGTAGCGATTTTGATGCCGTAAGAACTTTCATAGCGGTTGGTACTTCCGGGATAACCCCAAATCATAGAAAATTCATTTTGTTTCAATGGTTTTAAAGAAACAGGCAAATACCATTTCGGTTTGAGTGGTATATTATTTTCGGAATAAGCTGCCGGTGCCCCATTGGCGTCGGCATAAACTCTGAAGATGGAATAATCACCCGTATGCCTGGGCCATTCCCAGTTGTCCGTATCGCCACCAAACTTTCCAACTGATTCGGGTGGGGCGCCTACCAGCCTTACGTCAATATAACGTTGATATACAAACGCCAAAAACTGGTTGCCTTTAAATAAAGAATTGACCCGGGTTTCAATATGTTTCTCAGGTTCGCTCATTCTTTTATTGATAGCCGCCATCACTTCATTTTGTTTTTTCACTCTTTCTTCTCCGGTCAGTCCTTCAAGTTCTTTCATCACTTCATCCGTTACATCATCGATACGGAGTAAAAACTGGACCGTAATATTAGAGGGAATTTCTTCGGCCATATTGCCTGCATAAAATCCGTCTTTCAAATAGTTATGGTCAACGGTACTGGCACCGGCTATAGCTTCGTAACCGCAGTGGTGGTTGGTAAAAATCAATCCCTTGGGACTTACAATTTCACCGGTACATCCACCACCAAAAATTATGATGGCATCTTTGAGCGAAGCTTTGTTGATATTGTACAACTGGTCTTTGGTCAGTGTCAAACCCATCTTGACCATTTTATCATAGACTTGCTTGCCCAGCAACATCGGTAGCCACATCCCTTCATCGGCGAATGACTTGAAAAAGAAACTCACCGAAAGGACAATCATTAAAATAAACTTCTTCATAATATATTTTTTTGTCTTCAAACCTACTATAAAATACAGGCGTAGCCAAAAGATAAAAATGGGAGAGAAATGGCAGGTTTTTTACGCTTCATCAACCTTCCGGCTTGTTTAAAATTTTCCAGAGTACGTCTTTCAATGCCCTCAATCCTTTTTGTGCGACAGAAGAAATAAATAGATGTGGAATTTCTGTAGGGAGTTCCCGAGCAATGGCTTTCATCAATTCTTCATCCAACATATCCGATTTGCTGATCGCAATGATAAATTGTTTGTCCATAAGTTCAGGATTGAATTGCTCCAATTCACTTACCAACACTTCAAATTCTTTTTTATGGTCGTCGCTATCGGCAGGAATTAAAAATAACAATACGGCATTGCGTTCTATATGCCGCAGAAAGCGATGGCCCAGTCCTTTGCCTTCGGCGGCACCTTCAATGATTCCGGGTAAATCGGCAATACAAAAACTTTTTCCATCACGGTATTCTACCATGCCGAGGTTGGGCGTGATGGTAGTAAATGCATAATCTGCAATTTTGGGTTTGGCTGCTGTAATGACAGAAAGCAACGTTGATTTTCCGGCATTGGGAAACCCTACCAAACCCACATCGGCCAAGACTTTTAATTCTAATATTTTCCAGCCTTCGAGGCCCGGTAATCCGGGTTGTGCATATTCCGGTGCCTGGTTGGTTGGCGTTGCAAAATTGGTATTGCCCAATCCGCCTTTGCCGCCGGGCAACCAAATAATTTCCTGGCCATCTTCTAAAATTTCAACTTCTTTTTTCCCTGTTTCTTCATCACGGGCAATGGTACCGAGTGGCACTTCTATAATAATGTCTTTTCCATTGCGTCCGTGACAATTATTGGCACCGCCTTTTTCACCGTTTTCGGCCAGAACGTTTTTATAATACCGCAAATGCAGTAAGGTCCATAAATTCCGATTGCCTTTTAAAATGATATGCGCCCCACGGCCACCATCGCCACCATCGGGGCCACCCAATGCCGTCATTTTATTCCGAATGAAATGTTTGAGACCGGCGCCACCATGTCCACTTCGGCAAAATATGCGTATCTTATCTACAAAATTACTTTTCTCCAAAATTGTATTTTTACAACTAACCGGTGCAAATATACCTTAACGAACCCCAAACTTCATTGTATGAAATATCTTTTATTGCTCTTACTCATCCCCTGCTTTTCGAATAGCGAATGTGGTAAAAAGAAAAAAGTAATTCCAGCTATGGAAGATTCTACCTCCTTTAGGCCGACCGATTCTATACCTGCCTGCCTGCGGCATTTAATAGACAGCAGCAATGTCAAAGACAAGAGCCCTCATATTTTGCAAGCAGATGCTTATGAATTTAACAACCAAAAGGTTTACCTGGTAAAATACCAATGTTGCGATTTTTTTGATGAATTGTACGATGAAAACTGTAACAGACTTTGTGCACCAAGTGGCGGTTATTCAGGTAAAGGCGATGGCAAATGCCCTGATTTTGTAAAGAATGCAAAGCTGATAAAAACAGTTTGGAAGAGTCAGGAAGAATAAAAAAAGTTCTCCCGGGAAACTGCCCAAAAGAACCTTTTTCAAAGTATAAGCAATGGTTATTCAATTAATATTTTAGTGACGGCAATAAGTTTTTTATTGGCATTCAACACCTTTACCATATAAAAACCATTGGCTGTGTTTTGCGGAATGTGCACTGTATTAGCCTGTCTTTTACCACTTAGGTTGATAGCTTGTTGCGACAGCACACGGCCCATCAAATCGGTCAGTTGCATGGTATAAGCACCTCTGTCGAGGTTATTCATTTGCAAAACAAATTTTCTGTCAGTTACAGGATTGGGAAATACACTAATGTTTCCATTACCGTTACGCTCTATTTCATCCATAACAACTATCGGTGGCGCAAGTTTATTGGTATTGGTGATTAATAAATTGCTATTGGCCATATCGGAAGTTTGCCAGATGTCTCCCGATACATTGGCAGGTGTGGCTTTCAATGTTTTATAATCAACCGTAAAAAACGACTTAGCCTGCAAAGCACTTCCCACAATTATTTGATTTTGATCCGTGACGGCTGCGGCATTGCTGGTAAAGCCACTAGGTAAGCCGGCAATAACACCGAGGTATTGTGCCACTTTCGTTTCGATATTTATTTTAAAAACAAAATTGCGAGCCGAAATAATAAAGAGATGGCCGGCATTATCGGCAATCATATCGCCACCGAAACTGCTGCATGCATTATGAATGGAAACATTTTTATTGGAAGGGTCGTCCACGACTGCACCTAAATCGGTTACTGTAAAATTTTTACCGGTAGAAAACCGTATCAGTTGCTTTGCATCATTGGTCATAGCGTATCCAAAGCCATCGGAAGCCATTACCATGCGGGTAACAATGTTGCCCTGGTCAGCTGATTTTTGTGGCTGCCCGGTAAATGATTGGTCGGCATAATAATAAACCTGCATTGTTTGCAAATCGATATACCGAAGTTGGTCGATAAACATCGGCGTGAAGTAAAGCCGGTTGTTATTTTTATCATACGCTAGTGCTGCTACACCTTTGGCAAATGGTGCATCAACGGTGGAAGGCAGAAATTGATTTTTTGAAACGGCATTATATACCGGTTTATCAGCTCGGATGCCATCTAACAATACTGGTGAAAAGAGGCCAGTTGATAAATCAATTTTCCGCAGGTAATTCCAATGACCCGATTGGCCACTTTGCAAGTCTGTAATTGCATACGCAAACCGGTCAGCGGATTGAGCCAAAGAAGTTTGCGAAAAAGAAAAACTGAAAAGCATTGAAGCAAAAAGTAGAATTTTTTTCATGTTAGTTTTTTTAGCTGAACACAATAAGCCATTATGAAGAATGGCGTATAAATCTTCTATTAAATTACGATTTTTTGCAAACAAGGAAAATTTATTTTCATTTCAAAAAAATAACCCCTCAGCAAAAGCTTGAGGGGTTGGGGTAATAAAACCCTGAGCATGAAACATTAAAAAGGTTACACCTCTTTCAATCTAATTGATTTCTATACTCACGTATGCAGCAAAAAGATAAAGGGATGCCGTTTGCATCCCTTTATTGTACAAGAATTATTGTGAAATGATGAATTTTGTTGATTGAACGGAACGTCCGTCATTCATCTGAAGAATATATGTGCCGGATTGTAATTGGTTGAAATTATTCAACGATACACTATTGGAACCTTCTTCAACACGATTTTGCTGACGGAGAACTATTCTTCCGGAAATATCAACTACATTGAAGTGAACGATTGCACTTTCTGCAGCTTCGAACCGGATACTCACATTCGATCCTTGTCTGAGCGGATTCGGAACAATGCGGATACCGGTAATGGTAGCTCCGCCTTTGCGAATCAGGATAACATTACTGTAAGTATATTTTCCGTCAAGGTCAACCATTTTCAGGCGATAGAAGAATGATCTTTCACCGCTGAATGAAGTCAGATTGTCGTCATAACTGTAAGCGACTTTGCTGGCGATATCACCGCTGGCATTCTTCGTAGCAATGCTGGTAAAGTTGCTACCATCTTCGCTACGCTCTACTTCGAAATGACTAAAGTTTTGTGCATTTTCAGTTTCCCATTTCAGGTTGGTAACTCCATTTTTAATACTACCTGAGAAACTAATCAATTTTACTGGTAATGGAGAATTGGTTGGGAATACATTAGAAGCCAGGTCATGCAAACCAGTTACGGCTTTTACAAATCTTGTTTCTACTGTACCGGCAGGGCCGTTTACTGTATTGGCATCAATATAATATAAACCATCGGAAGAAGAGAAATACAATGAGCCGCTCAAATCAAAAGCTACACCATTTACACTGCCTGTGAATCCATTTCCATTATTATCCAATAAATCCCATTTTTTGGTCAGGGTAGTAGAAGAACCATTAGGCATACCAAGGAATAACTGTGTTAAGCCGGAACCGTCATTGGCCAAAGCATAAATATTACCCGTACCGGAAATGGCTAAGTCACCATTCTGGAAAGTACTGACAGAACCACCTACAAGTGTAACATTGTCATCTACAACTGAAGCAGAAAATGTAGGACTGGTAACAAATTTAGCTAAATACAAAGTTGAACCATTACCTGCCAGAATCCAACCATTTCCTTGCGCATCCATACCTAAACGTACAAATCCGAGACTGGAAGTACTTGAGCCATTCATATCCAATGAGCCTAATCTTGTGGGTGAACCGCCTGTAGCATCGGCACCCCAGATTTCTACAACACCGTTATTACCGGTGGTATTACCAATCCAGTAAAAATAACCGTTTGCTGCTGTAGGTTTATCGGTTCTGCCTATGGCAGAAGTATAAGTTGCACTAGTAGTTGTACCCGGGAAGGATGGCGTAAAAATATTATTGG
This sequence comes from Chitinophagaceae bacterium, assembly GCA_020437365.1. GTDB lineage: Bacteria > Bacteroidota > Bacteroidia > Chitinophagales > Chitinophagaceae > JJ008. The sequence continues at coordinate 8,367 of JAGQWM010000047.1, forward strand.
GCCCAGCAAAGTAATATCCATTACTTACTTTGAAACTTGAAATTTGGGTACCACTTGAAGAAGCAGCCCATAAGTTTGCACTAGCCGGTGCCGGAGGAGCCGGATGGGCTGGTTTTAATGCCATTAACAGGCCGGCATTATATTCTGTTGAGTTAATAGTAACCGTGCCATTACCTGTAGCACCTGCTACTGATTGTCTGGCCCAAGCAGCTCCGACAGTTACGTCAGCAGATCCGCCAATATTTCTATCATAATCTAATATTTCAGACAATGAACCCGGGGAAGTTGTTGACCAATCTGAAAAATTTTTATTATCTCCAATCAGACCCAACATAATTATTCCAGATCCGTTAGTACTAGTTGTTATACCGGAAGCTGTAATAGTTGAACTATTATCTGTATTATAACTACTTGCAGCAACGTCAAAAGGACCTGTGCCGGAGCCATTTGGTCCTACACCACCTGAAGCATCGACATTATAAAAAGCCATTAAACCACCGACAGCGTTGTCGTTGTCTCCATCTAAAGTAAAAGAAAAACTGGATGAGGACACATCAGAAGCAGTAGCTACTTTGTATAAAACAGTTCCCCACCAAGAATTACTACTATTACTACCATATGATCCGCCACGAACTAATATCCAGCCTGAACGACTAGCATTACCTAAAGTGTTTCCATCATTATCAGCCTGGGCAATATTGACTATCATCACATCACCCACAGCTAAACCAGAAGGTTTGTTGATTGTTAAAGATGTACCAGAGGTACCGTCTGTTTCCGTATTCCCTCTCTGTTGTATTGCCTGGCTAAAGCCGACATTACTGAATAATAAAATTGCCAAAAAAGAAATGGCAAATAGAAGCGTAAACTTTTTCATGCTCTAAATTTTTATGTTTAAAAAATAATAAATCCTAACCTGTTGTGGTTCAACGGGAAATTGGGAGGTTCGATCGAAAGGATTTAGATTCAGAGCGGTTCTGAAAAGGAAAAATTGGAAAGGTTTTCGTTGGTCTTTTTAAAAGGGATATTGAATCAGAAGAGGATGCAAGATAATAACTGCTTTTCCAACTTGCAAGCTTTTTTTAGTTTTTTTTCCAAAAAATCCTTTTTCAGGCTTTACAGAAAGTCTTTCAGGTTCGGATAAATTTTTTCGGGTAAGGGTGCCTGTTCCTGTGAAGTTTGCAGTGGTTCACAAGGTTTCAGGCTGGTTAGGCAATCGGCAGGTAAGGCTTGGTAAAGGCGGGTACCGGCTGTTTTCCAGGCTATCATCTTATCAGATACTTTTTTAATGATTTTGCCCGGATTGCCCACAATGAGGCTTCTTTCCGGTATTTTTTCTCCTTCTTTTATCAACGTCAGTGCACCCACGATAGATTCATCGCCAAGTTGCACATTATCCATAATAACGGCATGCATGCCTACCAGGCAATTTCTGCCAATCGTAGCACCATGAATAATAGCCCCATGGCCGATATGTGCCGCTTCCTTTAATACTACTTCTACACCCGGAAACATGTGAATGGTACAATTTTCCTGCACATTGCAACCGTCTTCCAATACGATTTTGCCCCAATCGCCACGTAAAGCTGCTCCCGGTCCAATATAACAATGTTGGCCAATAACAACATGACCCGTTACCACTGCTTGCGGATGTACAAATGAAGTTGGATGCACAACAGGACGAATATTTTTGAATTGATAGAACATGCGATTTGGTGATTTACTGATTTGGTGATTAGTCGATTGGTTGATTTGGTGATTTGGTAATTAGTTGATTGGTTGATTTGGCGATTAGACGATTAGTTGATTTAGTGATAAGTCGATTGGTGATTTGGTGATTTGGCGATTTGGTTGATTTGGCGATTTGGTTGATTTGGTGATTGGTTGATTTAATTCAAAAATTCAAAATTCCCTCTATACTAACTTTCTGTCTGTTCGGTAACAGAGCCCTTTAAAAACAGCAACTGTATGATTTTTTTGATTCTGAATAGTAATCCGGTACAATCCGGTAGCGCTGCCGTTATGTTGTTCTTCAGCTTCGGCTATTAATATATCGTTTATATGTACAGGTTTAATGAAATTGATAGACGTATCCAACGCCACAGATAAAACATTCCTGTTATTGCAGGCAAATGCAAAAGCACTATCGGCCAGTGAAAATGCAATGCCGCCGTGTACAATACCAAACCCATTGACCATTTCTTTTCGTACGGTCATTTTTATTTTGCTGTAGCCTTCTTTGATGTCAATAATTTCAATGCCTAACCATTGGCTAAACAGGTCGTTCTCCATCATGTGGTTGACGACCTGCCGGGCTGATATATTTTTTTCCATAGTCTATTCTTGTTGGAAATTATTCTCCTTTGAAATCGGGTTTTCTTTTATGCAAGAAAGCATCTACACCTTCTTTAAAATCGGCGGTAGCAGCAGCCCATTGTTGTAGTTTATCTTCATTATGCAATTGCTCGTAAATGGTATGTGTGCTGGACCATTGCAATGCTTTTTTGGTAAAAGCCAATCCCATGGTAGGCATGTTGGCCAGTTTTTCTGCAATGGATTGTACTTCCGATTCAAAATTTTCATCGGCAAAAACTTTGTAGAGCATACCGAATTCATACGCTTCGTCGGCAGTGAGTGTATCGCCCATCATCATCAAAGCACTGGCTCTTTGCCAACCTACAAGCCGGGGCAGGAAAAAAGTGCCGCCACTATCTGGAATCAAGCCGATTTTGGAAAAGGCCTGTAAAAAACTCGCTGATTTTTTGGCAACCACAATATCGCAACACAAAGGAATATTGGCACCGGCACCGGCAGCCACACCATTGATAGCTGCTAATACTGGTTTTTTCAATTCCCTGATGCGGGTAATAATCGGGTTGTAATGTTCGCTCAGAATACGACGCATGCCCGGTCCTTCGGGATCCACCACTTCCGATAAATCCTGACCGGCAGAAAACGCTTTTCCCGTACCGGTAATGATGACGCAACGAATCGTTTTATCAATTTTACATTCATCTAATTTCTCCTGTAACATCAATGCCATATCCCTGTTAAAAGCATTCATTTTTTCGGGCCTGTTTAACCGGATGGTAGCAATGGCATTTTTTTTCTCAAAAACAACAGACGACATAATTCATTTTATTTAACACGAAGGTAATTAATCTGTTTGCTTAGTGACATTTGAAATAATCAAATGGCTCCCGGCAATCATCACATTGATATAAAGCTTTGCAAGCGGTAGAACCAAACTCACTGATACGATGTGTGTGCCACGATTCGCATCGGGGACATTGTACCGCTTCCTCCTGCTGAAATAATTCCGGTGTACAAACATTTTGTTGCGGATTGGGTGGTGCTATACCATAGGCTTTTAGTTTTTGTTTGCCTTCTTCACTCATCCAATCGGTAGTCCAGGCTGGAGAAAGAACAGTTGTCAGCGTATAATTTTTCAATCCTTCTTCGGCCAATACCAGGCGAATATTCATACGAATCATATCCATAGCCGGGCAACCGGAATACGTAGGCGTAATGATGATTTCAATTTTTTCGTTTTCTCCCGTACCTGAAACTTTTACTTCTCTTACAATACCTAAATCCAAAATAGTCAGTACCGGCACTTCCGGATCGGCCACAGTCGCCAGCATATCCCAGACTTTTTGCACGGTATCGTTTGTAATAGCAGGCATAGCACTTAAATCTACATTTTTATGAAATTACCAATTAGCTCCCGGAAAAGCCATTTGCATATATTGTAATTCTGTTAAGATATAACCCAGATGCTCTGTATGCCGCCCTTCCTTGCCCCCGGTGTGCATATACACTTTATTTTCATTTTCGGGCAGCGATAAAGTTGCTTGTTTAACAATACTTGTAACGGCATCCAACCATTTATTTTTCAAACCGGAAAAATCAATTTTTACATCCGCTTCAAAATCGGCTGGCAAAAACATTTCGCCGGTATAAGGCCATAGATTGTCAATAGCGTTTTGCATTCTTTCATGACTTTCGGCAGTACCATCGCCGAGGCGAATGACCCATTCGCTACTCCACCGCAGGTGATAGGTAGTTTCTTTGATAGATTTGGCTGCAATAGCGGCTATTTGCGTATCGGGATGTTCTTGTAATTTTTCGTACAAATAATATTGAAACCGACTGTAAAGAAATTGCCGCAAAATGGTTTGTCCCCAATCACCATTAGGTTGTTCTGTCAATAATAAATTGAAAAAAAATCTTTCTTTTCGATGATACGCTAAAATATCTTCTGTTATTTTTTCATCGGTTTGCATACCGAGTGATTGGATAAAATCTTTTGTTGACTTTTCGTTTTCATTCATCAACTCCGCCGCATATTGATAAAAATTTCTGGCTTGTCCCAATAAATCCAATGAAATATTGGTAAGTGCAATATCCTGTTCCAAAACTGGACCATGCCCACACCATTTGCTATTTTGTTGTGCCAAAATCAACGTGGTATCGCCCAGGTGTAAAATATATTTGACTAAAGAAGTATTCATTTAATTATTTTATTGATTATTAATTATCTCTTGTTATGATCAAATAATTAATAATCACATGTGGTTCACTTCGTCGGGTAGTTTATAAAACATCGGATGGCGATAAATCTTATCGACGGCAGGTTCATACAATTCGCCGGCTTCTTCAGGATTGGTAGCTGTAATGTATTTACTTTCCACCACCCAAATGCTTACACCTTCCATTCTTCTTGTATAAACATCTCTTGCATTTTCAATAGCCATTTTTGCATCGGCGGCGTGCAGGCTGCCCACATGTTTATGATCCAGGCCTTGCTTACTACGAATAAACACTTCCCACAAAGGCCAGGTAGCCGCATCTTCTTTTGCCCGGTAATCTGTTCCGCCTGATTTTTCATCGGGAATATCGCCGTAGTAAAATTTTCTTATACTGAATTTCATGGTGATTATTGATTTTTAGCGTTTGCTTGTTTCGCCAGTTTTAAATTTTTAATAGAACATTCTATTCATTCAAGCCGCAGTTTTTTTCGTATTCCGTTTCGCAGCAAATGCCATAGCGGCTTCTCGTACCCATTGGCCCTCTTCATGTGCTTTTCTTCTTGCTGCCAGCCTTTCTTTATTACAAGGCCCATTACCTTTTACGACGTTCCAGAATTCATTCCAATCTATTTCTCCAAAATCATAATGCTTTCTTTTTTCATTCCATTTTATTTTTTCATCCGGCAATTGCATACCCAAAACTTTTACTTGTTCTACACACATATCTACAAATTGCTGTCGGAGTTCATCATTACTTTTTCTTTTGATTTTCCACTTCATACTTTGGTCACTATTAGTGCTTTCACTATCTGTGGGACCAAACATCATCAATGACGGCCACCACCAACGGTTAATGGCATCCTGGCACATGGCTTTTTGTTCTGCATTGCCGTTGCTGAGTACCCATAAAATTTCGAATCCCTGTCGTTGGTGAAAACTTTCTTCTTTACAAATTCTGACCATAGCCCTTGCATAAGGCCCGTAGGAAGTTCTACAGAGCATTACCTGGTTCAGAATAGCCGCTCCATCTACCAACCAACCAATAGCACCCATATCGGCCCATGTAAGCGTAGGATAATTAAAGATGGAAGAATATTTTGCTTTGCCTTCATGCAGGCTGTTAATCATTTCGTCGCGGCTCATACCAAGTGTTTCCGCTGCCGAATAAAGATATAAACCGTGCCCTGCTTCGTCCTGCACTTTGGCCAGCAGAATGGCTTTTCTTTTTAAGGATGGAGCCCTTGTAATCCAATTGCCTTCCGGCAACATACCTACAATTTCGCTATGTGCATGCTGACTGATTTGTCGCAAATTCGTTTTACGATAGGCATCAGGCATCCAATCCTTGGGTTCAATCTTCTCTTCCGTTTCAATTTTTGTAGTAAAAATTTTTTCTTGCGCTGCAGCTGCCATAATCATTTTTTTAGAATACAAATTTAATTAATTCTATGGCGAGTTGAGCAGAACCTGACATTAGATTTACCAAAATTCAATTTAAAATGAATGTACAAACAGTCCGGTCAGTTTTTTGGCAGTTGCAATTGCTGTTTCCGGCTTCATCAGTATGTTTTGATAAGGTTCTAAGGAATTGTCATTTAAAGGAATTTCCTTTTCATTGAAAAAGATAACTTGTTGCAGTAATTTTCCCGAAAGGGAGAAATAAATACTTTGTTCCAATACATCACCACCTTCATCGAGCCGGTAAGTATATAATAATAATTTTCCTTTTTGGAAAAGAAAGGTTTCATTCTGCCAGTAACTGATCGATCGTTGCTTGGCGTTGATTTTGACCAACACCGAATCCCGGTTATCATTTTCATCCAAAATATCGGGCGGATAATTGTACCAAAAATCTGTAGTGGCACTATACATACCAACTACCGGCCAGCTGGCACTGTCTTTATTCGTTACCCATTGGTTATGATACAAAGGGCCATCATATTTTTCGGCCAATGATTGGGCAACCTGTTGGTTTATTGCTTCATTATATTGTTGAATTTCATTGACTGATTGTGCAAATGAAAATATTGACACTATAAAACCCAAAACCAACAAACAAAATCTTTTCATAAATTTTCAATAAATGTATTTGAAGATAATGAAGAAAAACTATTTGATATCAAAATCAATTACCAGTTTTTCGGAAGTTGGATGGCTTTGACAAGTTAATATATATCCTTGTTGTACTTCGTCATCTTCCAAACCCCAATGCACATCCATGTCAACTTTTCCTTCCAACAATTTGGCTTTGCAAGTACAACAAACACCGCCTTTGCAGGCAAATGGCAAATCGGCGCCTTCCTGCATTGCTGCATCCAGGATTGAGCGTTTTGATTGAAGAGACTGATTAAATGAAAAACTTCTGCCGTCGAGTTGAATTGTAATATTGGCTTGTGGGCCTGAATTTTCTTCTTGTAATTTTTGGGGCGATAGTTTTTCTTTTCCGGAATAAGTCGGTTGCCCCGGCGTAGTAAATAATTCAAAATGAATTTTCTTTTTGTCAATTCCTTTGCCGGTAAAATAATCTTGTATGGAAAAAATCATTTCTTCGGGGCCGCAAATAAAAAACTCATCCACCGAATTGTAATTGATTAAAGTTGCTAATTCATCAAGTTTGGCTGCATTTATTTTCCCGTTGTTCAGGTCTATTTCAGTTCTTTCGCGGCTGAGCAAGTGTACCAATTGAAAGCGGTTGAGAAATTGGTTTTTCAATCCTTCCAATTCTTCAAAAAAAATAATGGAAGAACGGGAACGATTACCGTAAATCAATGTAAAATTACTTTTGGGTTCTGTCAACAAAGTTGTTTTAATAATCGACAGAACAGGCGTAATGCCGCTTCCGGCAGCCAGAGCCAAATAATTTTTTTGATGAGTTGGATCTAAATCCACATAAAATTTCCCGACAGGTTGCATTACTTCCAAAGCGTCGCCGGCCGTTAATTGACCATTGGCAAAAGAAGAGAACAAACCGCCATCTACTTTTTTGATAGCTACTTTCCATTCATGATCGAGTGGTGAACTACAAAGCGAATAGGTTCTACGCACTTCTTCATTGTTGAGTGTGGTGCGCATAGTCAGGCTTTGGCCTTGCCGAAAAGCAAATTCTTTTTGCAGGTTTTCAGGAATATCAAACGTAACAACTACACAATCTTCTGTTGCTTTTTGTATAGAACGAACTGTAAGCGAATGAAAATGTATTGACATGAACTCAATTCTTTTTTAATCCTTTGATTAAGAAGTTTACCATATCGTCTTCAATTTTTTGTGGCGAAATTTTTTGCGAACTCCGATGCCAGAATTCTAAGCCACGCACCGATGATAACAATGTAAGCACCGCCACATATGGGGCAATATTTTTCATTTCACCCTGTTGAAAACCATCAGTAATAATCTTTTCCATTTTGACGACATATTGACGGCGTTGAATATTAAAATTGGTCAGGTACGGTTCGGGTAAATGCATCCATTCATTAATCATGACAGTATAATCATCGCATTGGTACATCATCATTTGCACATGAAACCGAATGAGTGATTCTACTTTTTTAATATTGCTCAGTTTCCCTTTTTCCAATTCTCCAATATGTACATTGCAATCATTGGTCATGCGAAAAATAATTTCCTGCAGTATTTCTGCTTTCGACTGAATATGATTGTACAAACTGGCGGCTTCAATACCGACAGCATCGGCAAGGTCACGCATGGAAGTAGCCGAATAACCTTTTTCGCTAAACATTGCCGCTGCCCTGCGGAGAATAAAATCTTTTTTGGATGCTTTTTTTCTTTTTGCCGTAGCCATACTCAAAGATACAATCTGCATTTGTATTTTAATTCTTCTGCAAATGTGGTTTTTATAAAAAAAGAAAATTCATGTAGGTTTGCCGCCGGACAGATAAAGTCCGCAATATTCATCACGAAGAAAATAAAATTATGTCTTTAATAACTGTTGGCACCATGGCCTTTGATGCCATTGAAACACCATTTGGAAAAATAGATAAAATTGTAGGCGGTTCAGGTACTTATGTAGCCTATGCTGCCAGTCATTTTGTGCAGCCGGTACAACAAATTTCCATTATCGGCAATGACTTCCCCAAAGAGGAAATGGAAGAAATGAAAAAAAGAGGTATTCAACTTGATGGTGTGGAATTGGTACCGGACAAAAAATCTTTTTTCTGGAGTGGCCGTTACCACGAAGACATGAATAAACGGGATACACTCATAACTGATTTGAATGTATTGGCCGATTTTGATCCTTCCATTCCGGACAGTTACCAAGGTGCCGAATTTTTAATGCTTGGCAACCTGGCACCGAAAATTCAATTGAATGTCATTCAGGAATTAAAAAAACGTCCCAAACTCATTGTTATGGACACCATGAATTTCTGGATGGAATCGGCGATGGCTGAATTAAAAATCGTTTTGAAATATGTGGACATGCTGATGGTCAATGATGCAGAAGCCAGGCAACTGACCGGCCAGTTTTCATTGGTAAAAGCCGCCAAAAGCATTATGGAAATGGGGCCCCGATACCTCATCATCAAAAAAGGAGAACACGGTGCTTTGCTATTTCATGGCGATAATGTTTTTTTCGCACCTGCATTACCGTTAGAAGAAGTTTTTGACCCGACTGGTGCCGGCGATACTTTTGCCGGAGGCTTTATGGGCCACCTGGCACATACCGGCGATATTTCATTTGAAAATATGAAAAGAGCCATTATAATTGGTTCGGCAATGGCGAGTTTTTGTGTTGAAAAATTCGGGCCGACAAAACTTAAAGAAATCACCAAAGATGAAATTGAGAACCGGTTGCAGCAGTTTAAAGATTTGGTAAGTTTTGATATACAGCTTATTTAAGAAACTATAAAAAGCTGCTTTCAAAAAGCCGCTTTTCTTGTATTATCGTTTTCCATTACAATTTTCTCGCTAACACCACCACATTTTTAAAATGCTGTTTCTTGCCTTGCAGGTTAAATATTTCTGTATAAATAATATAAGAGCCTATTGGCAATTTATGGCCTTTATCATCCAGCCCGTCCCAATTCCAATAACCTTTCAAACCAAGTGTGCCATTCCTGACTAAATTTCGAATTGGGCGTCCTGCCGCATCAAAAATGGTAATATTGGCCACATATCCCGGCTCGGTTACTTCGTATTGAATGGTGGCAATATCATCACGTCCGTCATTATCGGGAGAAAATACTTTGGGCACCACGGCCACAGTAGCCGAAACAGGATTGACCAATTTATATTGCGAGTTTTTATAAGTCGGTGTACCATAACCGGCAGTAGAAGCCGCACTATGCCAATTACTTGCTTCCTGCGATGGAGCATCCGGATCAATTCTTTCTAACGAAACGCCTTCATCATCATCTATCAATTTAAAATGCCAGTCGTCATTATAATCCACTTCATCTACCACTTCACCTTGTTGGTTCAATACAAGAACAAACCCTTCAGCATCCGGAAACGAAGGCATAGATGAAACCGTCAATACCCATTCAGGATGGCTCACAAGATATTCCCGGTTCAGGCTTTCAGCGTCTTGCGTAACAACAATATAATCGCCAGGGAAAATAAGCCACGGTGAAGCCGAAAATTGAGTGATACTACTGATATCATTACTACTATTTCTGTTGGCAATATACATCTTCGACGCATCAAATATTTTTTGGCTCTTGTTGTAAAATTCCACATAATCGTAACCGGTAGGCCGCGGGTTAAACAGGATTTCATTCACAATCATATCCAACGCATCGGCATCTTCCGGCATTCCTACTTTGACAGTATTATTAGTCATCGTATTGCTTTTACAATCTGCAATACCCGAAGCCGTAAGAGTATACATTGTTTGCAATTGCATCGATGCCGATAACGATAATTGCACTTCATTAAAAAGTGGTGATTTCGTTACGGCTGATAGAATTTGAATGCCATTACTAAATTGGTAATTGGCAACTGTGGCACCCTGCATGCTATCAATCGGCTCACTGAAAACCGCCACAATAGTTGTAGCATTGACGGTATAAGCTCTTAGCAATTTTGGTGGCGTGTCGTCTGTATTGATGGCATCTACCGAATTTTTTTGGCCGGGTGTGCCACCTTGCGCATTGCTACTGGCTTTCCAATTATCACTTCCTGAACAAGGGTTATGCGTATCTATCATTTCCAGCGACCAGCCACCATCTTCTTTCAATGTATTTTGATACCAGCTTTTTTGATAAGCCAATGCATGAATTATTTTTCCATTGGCATCCATCAATGATAGTTGCTCGCCATCATTATCCAGCGAAGGGAAACTTGTGACGGAAATAGTTGTTCCGAATGTTGACATGGCCGCCACCGCACTTCCGGTACATATAATAACATAACTATCGGGTTGCAAAATAAAATTGGGCATACCACCACTATTACCTGAAGCATCACTTATTGTCCAGCCTTGCAGGTTGATGGGAAACGCAGATGTATTTTTCAATTCAATCCATTCATTATTGGGCAAACCGACAATCGGTGTCGGGTCGGCCATTAATTCATCTATTACGATATCGAAACGCTGTGCCGTATAAAAACTAAATGTTCCATTTCCATTAACAATCGCATTCCCCGATAAATCTTTTACACCATTTATTGTAATTGTATTATTAATTCCGTTGGGAAATGTGTTGGTAAAACTCAAATGTACTAAAGCATTATTCGCAACATCTCTTGCGGCAGTTACCGGCATTCCGATTCCATTATTTGCTGAGTAATTACTCAATGTTTGACTGGATGCAAGTTCAACAGGCTCATCGAATAAAACATCCAGGGTGTTTGGAGAAAGTGCCGTCAGCGATTGAATAGCAGGTGGCGTAACATCGGGTACATAAGTTTGTACTACAAAATCGTCGAAGAAATGTTTTTGAAAAAAGCTGGCTGTACTTTGTTTTATATAAATTCCAAAAAATGCTGAAGTAGTATAGGTAGCATCGGCTATTGAGCCTTCGCTAGAAAAATTATTGCCCGTTCCGGTTAAGTCTCTCAATAAAGTCCACTGATTGCTGCCATCCCTGATTACTTTTATCTTCATCACATTATTGCTGCCCAGTGTACCATCCAACCCGTCAATGATTTCCGTAATAGTACCGCCGGCATCTTTTCGATAAAGCGAAATTTCATCGCTACTATTACCCACTCTTACAAAATATCCGGTAGTGGAAGCCTGAGTAATATCACTGGCGGAAGCCGTCAGGTAAAAATCAATATAATTGGCTGAAGATGGATTGAAACTCATCTGGCACCAAAATTCCCATTCGGCAATCGTCGCTTTTGTACTTGGCGTGCTGAGATAAAACTGGCTGTTGGCAACAGTATTATTGCTTTGCAATTGAAAAGAACCATTCACGATAAAATCGGAAGTATTGCCGGTCCAGGCGGGATTGGCCGAAAAATCACCATCGGAAAAATCATCGGTAAACTGGGCGTTGGCCGA
>JAGQWM010000048.1 GCA_020437365.1 Chitinophagaceae bacterium
CGGCCAATCGGCCGATGCCATGAAAGGATATTTTGTTGACCTGGACGGAAATATCACCCACCACATGCTTGGCGTATTTCATGCCGAAGGATTGACCACCGAACAGTTGGCAACTGAAATAAAAAAGCGGTTAACCGAACCTGTTGAATTGTTGAAAGACCCGACGGTAATTGTGCGCATCATGAACTTCAGGGTCACTGTACTTGGCGAAGTAGGGCACCAGGGAATTTTGGATGTGCCCGGACAAAAACTAACTGTCCTGGAAGCCATTGGCCTTGCCGGCGGTATCACCGATTTTGGTAAAAAAAACCAGGTAAAAGTGTTGCGGGAATTGGATGATAAAAGAGAAACCGGCATTGTTGATTTGTCATCAAAAGATTTGTTCAAATCACCTTATTATTACTTGGCACAAAATGATATTTTAATTGTAGGCGAAACCAATAAACGACTGAAAGACGAAGAACAAGCTAAGATAACCCAACGTATTTCATTTGCATTTACCATCGTTACGGTGGCGGCTACAATTTTCAATGTATTTATCAAGAATTAAGTTTTCTGTCCCTTGCGGGAATCTATAAAAGCCTCCATGGAAGAATCAACACTCAATAGAAACGAAGCCAAGCAGGAATTATCAAATTTGACCCTTCGGGATATGTTTTATAAATATATCCGGTTTCTGCCATTGTTTGTTATTTCTGTAGCATTGGCATTATTTGGTGCGTATGCTTATCTGCGTTATACCACACCAACGTATAGTACAAATGCGACGATGTTATTAAAACTGGACCCGGAAACGGGTGGTGGCCCATCAGATAAGTTTGATGATATATTCGGACAAAATCAACGCTTGAATATTCAAAGCGAAATGGAAGTGTTGAAATCAAAAGCATTGATGGAACGTGTGGTGCGTAAATTAAACTTGCAATATAATTATTACGTTAAAGGCAAAATAAGAACAATTAATATTTATAAAACCGGCCCCTTTCTTATTCAAACAATTCAATTGAGCGATTCTCTTCGGCCGTTTACACTCAAATTAAATTTTGATAACCATAATCGTTTTACCATAAATGGTAGTGATCAAAAATTCAGATTCAATACACCGTTTACCATACCGGAAGGTACATTTCAGTTGAATCGTAATGCACAATCCGGTATTTCCAACGATTATGACATTGAATATACACCAACATCCTCCGCTGCAAAATCTTTTGCTTCAGCTATTATAGTTACGCCCAAAACTGTTGGAACCGGTATTTTAAATATTGGTATGCAAGGCACCAATCCATTGCAATGTGCCGACATTGTCAACCAATTGATGGTTGATTACGGTGCTTATTCTAAAGAATTAAAAAATAAAGCATCCAATCAGACAATTGAATTTATCAATACAAGGATGGAAACCTTGGGAAAAGATTTGGATAGTGCCAAAAACAATTTGCTTAATTATATAGAACAAAATAACCTGATTGATATTGATGCGCAAAAAGGGACATTCTTTTCAAATATCAGCGAGTCTGATAAAGCGATAAATGAGCAAGTGATGCAAATTAATATTGCTGATTTTATTGAAACCTATTTGCAGGACAAAAAAAATACATTTGGCACCGTTGTCGTTCCTTCTTCGCTGGGATTAAGTGATGAGACATTGAATAGTCTTGTTGGCATGTACAATCAATTGCAGATAAAAAGGCAAGAACTCATTGAAGCCGATGTGCCGGAAATGAACCCGGCCATTTTGGAATTAAATGGACAGATAGAAAAGTTAAGAGAAAGCCTGTTGGAGAATATTACTAATATTAAAAATTCATACAACAAACGAATCAATACATTACAACAGAACACTAAAAAATCTGAGACCCAATTGCAAGCCTTGCCTTATAAATCCAAAGTGTATATGGATTTGAAAAGACAGGTAGATAGTAAACAAGCTTTGTTTGATGTTTTACAAGAGAAAAAAGAAGAAACCGGAATTTCCCGTGCATCTAATATTGAAAATTCTCAGATTGTAGAACAAGCGTATGTTTCTTCAACACCTATTAAACCCAATCGGCGATATGTGCAAATCATGGCGATACTGTTAGGTCTTGTAGTGCCGGCCGGTTTCATTTTTGCCCGAGAAATGTTGAATGATAAAGTCACAACAAGAGCCGATGTTGAAAAAATTACTGCCGCACCTATTCTTGGTGAAATCGGCCACTCTTATTCCAGTAAAGTAATGGTCGTCAATCATTCTACGCGGAGTATGGTGGCAGAACAATTCCGTATCATACGTACCAATTTGCAATATGTAATTGGTAAAACAGAAAGATTTACACTATTGGTTACTTCTTCTTATAGTGGTGAAGGAAAGTCTTTTTTAAGTACAAATATTGGTGCTGTTATGGGATTGGCAGGTAAAAAAACTATAGTACTTGAATTCGATATTCGAAAGCCCAAAGTGATGGAAGGATTGAAATTAGAGAAAGGCCCGGGTATTACAAATTTTTTAATTGGCAAAGCTAATTTACCGGAAATAATTAAAAAAGTTCCCGATGCTGAAAATTTATATGTATTAGGTTGTGGCCCTACACCGCCCAATCCGGCTGAACTTTTATTAAGCGATAAAGTGGCAGAACTCTTTGAAAAATTGAAACAGGAGTTTGATGTTATTATTGTAGATACGGCCCCGGTCGGAATGGTTAGTGATGCACAGACACTTGCAAAATTTGTGGACAGTACAATTTATCTTGTTCGCCAGGGACATACTTTTAAAAAACAAATTACTTTAATCGACGAATTTTATACAGAAAAGAAATTGCCTAAAGTATCTGTAGTCATCAACGATGTGAAACTCAAAACCGGCTATGGTTACTATGGTTATGGCCGTTATGGATACGGTCATGGTTATGGTTATGGCAGCTACTACGAAGAAGAAACGCCACCTCAATCTTTTATGGAAAGAGTACTGAATAAATTGAATCCCACTCGTTGGTTTGGGAAAAAATAATTTTTATTTTTAATGCGCATACTTATTACCGGTGGAGCCGGGTTTATCGGTTCACATATTGTTTCGGCTTTACTTTCTCATCCCGAAGTTTCATTTGTCAGGGTTTTAGATAATCTTTCAACCGGTTCAAAAACCAATCTACAGGAGTTTGAACATCATCCTAAATTGGAATTTATTGAAGGTGATATTCGTGACTTTAATACTTGTCTCGCTGCCTGCGAAGGGATTGATTTAATTACACACCAGGCGGCATTGGGTTCTGTGCCTCGTTCTATCAACGATCCGGTTACAACGAATGATGTAAATATTACCGGCACATTACACATTTTTACTGCCGCCAAAGAAAACAGTATTAAAAGAGTTGTATATGCGGCCAGTTCATCTACGTATGGCGACCATCCGGATTTACCAAAGCAAGAAGATAAAATAGGACAACCACTTTCTCCTTATGCCGTTACTAAATATGTAAATGAATTGTATGCGAAAGTCTTTGCCAATCTTTATGGTATTGAAACTATCGGGCTTCGTTATTTCAATATTTTTGGCCCTCGGCAAAATCCCAAAGGGCCTTATGCCGCCGTGATTCCACTTTTTGCAGAAGCCATAATCAATCATACACCACCGACAATTAATGGTGATGGATTGCACAGCCGTGATTTTACTTTTGTGGAAAATGCAGTACAGGCAAATTTGTTAGCCTTATTTACAGACAATAAAGAAGCGGTGAACCAGGTATATAATATTGCCTGCGGCGATGTTACCACACTCAACGAACTATTTGAATATTTGTTGCAAGCCTCCGGCCAATCGCTACAACCGATACATGGACCGGAAAGAAGTGGCGATGTAAAACACAGCCTGGCTGATATTTCGAAAGCCCAAAAATTATTGAATTATCAAGTGCTTGTACCGGTAAAAGAAGGATTGCAAAAAACTTATGCATGGTATCAGCAACAAGAAAAAAGTAAGAATAAAGTAAACTAAGTAAATGAAGATTGCAGTCGTTGGTACAGGTTATGTTGGCTTAGTAGGAGCCACTTGTTTTGCCGATACGGGCAACCAGGTGACCTGTATTGACATTAATGAGGAAAAAGTTAAACAATTACAAGCCGGTGTAATTTCAATGTATGAACCCGGATTGGAAAAATTGTTTACAAGAAATTTGAAAGAAGAAAGATTGCAATTCACTACTTCGCTGGCCGAAGGAATCAAAGAGGCGTCAATCATTTTCTTATCCTTGCCAACACCACCTGGAGAAGATGGAAGTGCAGACCTCCAATACATTTTAAAAGTGGCCGACGACCTTGGAAAATTATTGAATCCCAACGCATTTACTGTGATTGTGGATAAAAGTACGGTGCCTGTAGGTACGGCTGATAAAGTAAAAGAAGCCATAATGAATTCCGGCGGAGCCAAGTTAGCAGAGAGTTTTGCTGTAGTCAGCAATCCTGAATTTTTAAGGGAAGGCTCGGCTGTTGACGATTTTATGAAACCGGAAAGGATTGTTATCGGAACTGACAATGAAAAAGCTAAAACACTGCTACAGCAATTATACAAACCATTTGTTCGACAAGGCAACCCGATTTTGTTTATGGATGTACGCAGTGCCGAACTGACAAAATATGCTGCCAATAGTTTCCTGGCAACTAAAATTTCATTTATGAATGAAATGGCTTTACTCTGCGAAAAAGTAGGAGCCGATATAGATATGGTTAGAAGAGGCATTGGTACTGATAATAGAATTGGGAAATATTTTCTGTATCCGGGTGTTGGATTTGGTGGCAGTTGTTTTCCGAAAGATTTACGGGCTTTAATTGTTTCATCGAAAGAAGCCGCATTTGATTTTCGCATACTGGAGGCTGTGGCACAAGTTAATAAAAGGCAAAAAGATTTTTTTATCAATAAAATCAACAAGTATTTTCAGTCAGATTTAGAGGGGAAACGATTGGCTGTTTGGGGATTGGCTTTCAAACCCAATACAGATGATATACGGGAAGCTCCTGCATTGGAAATCATTGCTGCTTTGCTAGCCAAAGGCGCCACTGTTACCGCATTTGATCCGGAAGCAATGCCGAACACAAAAAAGAATTCAAACTTGAAAATCAACTACGCTTCCAATCAGTATGAAGCAATGGAAGAAGCCGATGCACTAATCATTTGCACGGAGTGGAATGAGTTTCGAACACCGGATTTTGAAAAGATAGGTCAACTGCTTAAAGAAAAAGTCATTTTTGACGGTCGTAATTTATATGATGTTGAAACAATGCAAACAAAAGGGTTTCACTATGAAAGTATCGGCCGTAAAGTTGTAACTTCTTTATAAGTTATTTATACATGAAAAGGATTTTAATAACGGGTGCTGCCGGATTTCTGGGTTCACATCTTTGCGATAAGTTTATCAATAAAGGATATGAAGTCATTGGCATGGATAACCTCATCACCGGTAGCCTGAAAAATATTGAACATCTTTTTCCTTTAAAAGAATTTAGTTTTTATCATCATGATGTCAGTCGGTTCATTCACGTGCCGGGGCATTTGGATTATATTTTGCATTTTGCATCGCCGGCCAGTCCTATTGATTATTTAAGAATACCCATTCAAACTTTAAAAGTAGGTTCTTTAGGAACACATCATTGTCTGGGGTTGGCTTTATCAAAAAAAGCCAGAATTTTAGTTGCCAGTACCAGCGAAGTCTATGGCGATCCATTGGTACATCCGCAAACTGAAGAATATTGGGGCAATGTTAATCCGGTTGGCCCTCGTGGTGTTTACGATGAAGCCAAACGATTCCAGGAAGCCATGACGATGGCTTATCACACTTATCATCAGCTCGACACAAGAATAGTCCGCATTTTTAATACCTACGGCCCCAGGATGAGATTGCATGACGGACGGGCTTTGCCAACATTCATTGGACAGGCTTTGAGAGGAGAAAACCTTACAGTTTTTGGCGATGGTTCTCAAACCCGTAGCTTTTGTTATGTGGATGATTTGGTAGAAGGAATCTACCGGTTACTATTAAGCGATTATACCCAACCGGTGAATATTGGGAATCCTGATGAAATCAGTTTGCTCGATTTTGCAAAAGAAATTTTGCAACTTACCGATGCTCAACAAAAAATTATTTTCAAACCTTTGCCTGTTGATGACCCACAACAAAGGCAACCCGATATTTCAAAAGCCAAAGAAATTTTAGATTGGACACCTAAAATTTCGAGAGCTGAAGGATTGAAATTGACATTAAAGTATTTTACTTCTCTATCAAAAGAAGAATTACAGGAAAGCCAAACGGCGCAATCCAATTAATTCAATAGCATTGACTATATGCAAAAAACTATTTTTATAACAGGCGGTGCCGGTTTTATTGGCTCTCATGTCATACGATTGATGGCAAATAAATATCCGGATAGCAGGGTTGTCAATCTTGACGCACTGACTTATGCTGGCAATTTGGAAAACCTGAAAGATGTAGAATCTTTACCCAATTATGTTTTTGAAAAAGCAGATATTCTCGACACGAAAAGATTATCTGCATTATTTGAACAATACCAGCCGGATGCAGTCATACACCTGGCGGCAGAAAGTCATGTTGATCGTTCAATTCTTTCGCCACTTGATTTTGTATATACCAACATTATCGGCACTGTCAATTTATTGCACGCAGCCAAAGATTGTTGGAAGGAAAATTATGAAGGAAAATTATTTCATCATGTTTCTACAGATGAAGTATTTGGTGCTTTGGGGACTACCGGATTTTTTACAGAAGAAACAAAATACGATCCACATTCTCCGTATAGTGCTTCCAAAGCTTCCAGCGACCATTTCGTTAGAGCCTATGCGGATACTTATGGCTTACCGGTTATCATTACGAATTGTTCTAACAACTATGGCCCGAATCAATTTCCGGAAAAACTGATTCCATTATTCATTAACAATATTATTCACAAAAAACCTTTGCCAGTGTATGGTGATGGTTTATATACCAGGGATTGGTTGTATGTAAAAGATCATGCAGAAGCGATTGATTTGGTTTTTCACCGGGGAAAATTGAATGAAACCTATGCTATCGGAGGATTTAATGAATGGAAAAATATTGAGCTTGTTAAACTCCTCTGTAAGTTGATGGATGAAAAATTAAACAACAAACCAGGAACCAGTGAGGCATTAATTACTTTTGTAAAGGATCGTCCCGGTCATGACAGGCGTTATGCAATTGATGCATCAAAAATTAATGAAGAATTGGGATGGAAACCATCAGTAACATTTGAAGAAGGGCTTTCACAAACTATAGATTGGTATTTTGACAATAAAGAATGGCTGCAACATGTGACCAGTGGGGCTTATCAGCAATATTATGAAGAGCAGTATAAGGGGTGAAGTGAAATAATGGACTATGCATTATGTGGCCAATTATAAAGTACGGCTGTTAGTATTGCAGGAAATAAAGCTGAAGGATTTGGAAGAGGCCATAAAAAAGATAAAATTAATTTTTATTATTACTCAAGAGGAAGTGCCTTCGAAGTAAGAAGTCATTTAATTGCAGGAGTTGTAGCGAATTATTTTAAAGAAGAAGAAATATTAAGCATCAATAGTAAATGTAAAGGTGTTGTAGAAGCGTTAAACAAAATCATTAAAGGACTCAATTCTTAATCAAAGCCTTAACCTCAATCTCAACCTAATTCTAAATAAAACAATGAAAGGAATCATTCTCGCAGGCGGCAGCGGCACACGGTTGTATCCGATTACAAAAGCGATTTCCAAACAGCTTATGCCCATTTATGATAAGCCGATGATATATTATCCGCTTTCAACGTTGATGATGGCCGGCATTCGTGAAGTGTTGATTATTACAACTCCGGAAGATAATGCACAATTCAAAAGATTGTTGGGCGATGGCTCACATCTCGGTTGTAAGTTTGAATATGCGATTCAGGAAGTGCCGAATGGTTTAGCACAGGCTTTTGTCATTGGCGCCGATTTTATTGAATCAGATAATGTAGCTTTGGTCTTGGGCGATAATATATTTTATGGCATTGGATTAGATAAACAACTGCAATCACTCAAAAATATTAGTGGTGGATATGTTTTTGCCTACCAGGTAAGTGACCCTGAACGGTATGGTGTGGTAGAATTTGATCAAGCTATGAATGCTTTGAGTATAGAGGAAAAGCCGTCAAAACCCAAATCAAACTATGCGGTGCCGGGTTTATATTTTTATGATAATGAAGTCGTAAAAATTGCCAAGGAATTACAACCTTCCGCTCGGGGTGAGTATGAAATTACAGATGTCAATAAAACGTATTTACAAAAAGGTAAATTAAAAGTAGCCGTATTGGATCAGGGAACTGCTTGGTTAGATACCGGTACATTTGATTCTTTGAGTGATGCTTCAGAATTTGTTCGTGTCATTGAAAAAAGACAAGGAACGAATATTGGCTGCATTGAAGAAATTGCATATCGCAATGGATTTATTGATAAAGAAAAAATACTGCAACTTGCAGACGAACTGAAAAAAAGCGGTTATGGCGAATATCTTTTGAAGTTAGTGGAAAGTTAGCTAATGTTTAAAAGCTAATAGCTTGCATTTAACAGCCAATCTCTTTTTGAAATTATTAGCAATTGAATCAAAAAATAAAAATATCAGATTTTTCTCCTCATTTGTTTTGGGATGTAAAGCCCGGAAGTTTGGATATTGAAAAAAACCAACAGTTTATTACGGAGAGAGTGATACAACGTGGTAACAGGAATGACTGGAAAATTTTGGAAGAAACGTATAAACGAGAGCAGATAAAGTCTCAAGTAAAAAAAATTGACTGGCTTAGTGATAAAGATATGGCTTACGTTCATTTATATTTTGATATTTCTTATAATGAGATGGCATGTTACATAAAGAAACAGTCTCACCGGAATTATTAGAAATTCTCCAGCGGTTATTTTCATTTCCTGAAATGAAAGAGTTTGTGCTGGTGGGTGGAACTGCATTGTCATTAAAAATTGGTCATCGTAGAAGTATTGATATTGATCTCTTTACTAGTGGATTATTTCCAGGCGATATAATTCCGGAATTTCTTAAAAAGAATAATTTTGCATTTAGACAACAAAATATTTTTAAAGGAGGAATTTTTGGCTTCATAAATCAAATCAAAACTGATTTTATAAGACATGCTTATCTATGGATTCATCCACCCGAAATGGTTGAAAGTATAAGATTTGCTTCTTTACCTGATCTTGCTGCAATGAAGTTGAATGCTATTACAGGTTCAGGAAAAAGATTGAAAGATTTTGCAGATGTCGCTTATTTATCAACATATATGACTTTGGCCGAAATGTTGGATAGTTATGAAGAGAAATATCCGGATATTAATGGAATGATGGCGGCTAAATCATTAAGCTATTTTGATGATATTGATTTTTCAATTAAAATTGACTTTGTAGATAAAACAATGAATTGGAATAAAATTAAAAACAGAATCTCAGAAATGATAAATAATCCCCAAAAGAGGTTTGAATCATTTTAATTTTTTTGAATTTAATAAATGAACTTTTTCTCCCATCCAACTGCCGTCATAGATGAAGGTTGCACAATAGGAAGTGGAACCAAAATCTGGCATTTCAGTCACCTGATGACAGGATGTGTTATTGGTGAAAATTGTAATATTGGACAGAATGTTGTTGTATCTCCAAAAGTACATTTAGGAAATAATGTAAGAGTGCAAAACAATGTGTCAATTTATGAAGGTGTCATTTGCGAAGATGATGTTTTTCTCGGCCCTTCCATGGTGTTTACCAATGTCATCAATCCGCGAAGTGCAGTGAGCCGGAAGCATGAGTATATGAAAACGGTAGTCAAAAAAGGTGCTTCGATTGGTGCCAATGCAACAATAATTTGTGGAAACGACATTGGGGAATATGCTTTTATCGGTGCCGGTGCAGTTGTTACAAAACCTGTTCCGGCTTATGCGTTAATAATAGGAAATCCCGGAAAACAAACCGGTTGGATGAGTGCATACGGACATCCATTGACATTTGATGATAATGGAAATGCAATTTGTGAAGAGAGTGGAGAGAAATATCAATTGGTCGAAAATAAGGTTTCTAAAAAGTAGATTTTCTTTGAGGCATCTGAGATTTAGAAAAAAACTTAACCATAGTGGACAAAGTACTTGAATAGATTATTCGCCGTGTTCTTCGTGGTTTGAAAAGAAATTAACCACAGCGAACACAGAGAATACACAGCGGGCACAGAATTTGAAAAGACTTTCGCAGTGTGCTCCGCGGTAAAAAATACTTAACCACAGCGGGCACAGAGAATCCACTGCGGGCACAGAACTTGAAAGGATTTTTCGCCGTGTACTCCGTGGTTTAAAAAGGTTAATCATAGCAGGCACAGAGAATACACTGCGGACACAGAACCTGAATGGATTTTTCGCCGTACACTCTGCGGTTTAAAATATTAAAGAATTGAAAAATTTTATTTTAATTGGCGTTGGCGGTTATATTGCTCCAAAGCATTTACGAGCAATCAAAGAAACCGGCCATCAACTGATTGCAGCAATGGATGTACATGATGCAGTTGGAATATTGGATAGTTATTTTCCCAATGCCCGGTTTTTTAAATCTTTATCTCAATTAAAACATTTTATTGACAGGGAAAAAAGCACTGGTACAGAAATCCATTATCTCGTCATTTGTTCACCTAACCATTTTCATGAAGAACATATCCTTTTTGGATTGAAAGCCGGACTTGATGTTATTTGCGAAAAGCCTGTTGCACTCAATAATGAAAGCCTAAATAAAATTCAAAAAGCTGAACAGCAATCCGAAAAAAAAGTTTCCACTATCATGCAATTAAGATGGCATCCTGCTGTTCGTTCTGTAAAGAAGAACATAGAACAGAATTCAATAACCACAAAATATAATGTAGAAGTTAAATACATTACAGCCCGTGGACGTTGGTATCACAACAGTTGGAAAGGCGATGATAAAAAAAGTGGCGGTATCGCTACCAATATTGGTATTCATTTATTTGATTTATTGATTTGGTTTTTTGGCGACGTGATTGAACAACAAATCGAATGTTCTTACAAAGAAAAAATTAGCGGTAAGTTAGTGTTCCGGAATGCAACAGTCAATTGGTTGCTTTGTATAGACGAAAATGAATTGCCGGACAATATAAAAAAACAAGGTAAAAGAGTCTATCGTTCATTTTTAATAAATGGAGAGGAGATCGATTTTTCAGAAGGTGCGATGGATTTACATACAGAAAGTTATCGGGAAATACTCTCCGGAAATGGTTTTGGCTTAGCGGTTACAAAACCGTCTGTACAAATAGTAGAAAGCATCAGGACACAACCTATACTACAGTAAAAATATAAATGTCAGCTTCAAAAACAATATTAGTTTTATCGCCACATACAGATGATGGAGAATTAGGCTGCGGTGCTACCATGCATCGCTATATTGAAGAAGGACATACAATTATCAGTGTTTCTTTTTCTTTCTGCAAAGAATCTTTGCCAGAAGGATTAGAGCCAGATACTTTAATCAAAGAAAATGAAAATGCATTACTGGCTTTGGGCTTAAAAAAAGAAAATATTTTGTTATATGATTTTCCGGTGAGGAATTTTACTGAGAATCGGCAAGCTATTTTAGATGAACTGATACAATTGAAAATAAAATACAAACCCGATATCGTTTTCACACCGGCTACTACCGACATTCACCAAGACCATGGAGTGATAACATCAGAAGCAAAAAGAGCTTTCAAACATTGCACTATTTACGGCTATGAACAACCCTGGAATACGTACCAGTTTTTCGGGAATACTTTTCAAAAAATATCGTCAGAGAATCTTTCAGCAAAGATAAATGCGTTAACAAAATACAAATCGCAACAAAGCCGGGCCTATATGCAGGAAGGGTTTATTCGTTCCTTAGCCAAAGTGCGAGGCTTGCAAGCGGGAGGCGAGTGGGCTGAGTGTTTTGAAACGATTCGATTTATTACATCCTGAATAATCATTTAGGTTGTATTAGATACCAAACATTCGGAATATTTTGCAATTCATAATTATAATTACCACTGATTATACCTTGCCAGAATTTACCGCTGTCTTCAGGTGCTACTGTAATACTTCTGATTTCCCAGCCGCCATGCATGGTTCCCAATAAATCTGAATTTGTATTTTTTTTACCGGAAGGCGTATATATTGTTAAGCGGTTTTTTTGGACTTTAAGCCTGATTTCAGTGGTCTCTTTCGGCACATAAAAATAAGTGGGATAATAAGACGGTAAATAGCTGGGTGTTCCATCTTTTGCAAGAAATGCCATCGGCCCTCTTGGTGCCGGGTTGAAATAAGTCCAGATATTCTTAAGTTGAATATCAAACTGGTAAGTTGTATTTTTTGAAGCGTTAACAAATAAAAAAGTTACCCCTTTGGGAATTGTTATTTTATAAGTACCTGATTTATTGTTCAACACTTTGTCTATAATATTCTGATAGGATTCATCAGTTCCTGAAATTGAAATGGAAGGGGCTTCATTAAGATTGGAAAGTGTATAATCAATTTCTATATCAGATTTTTTTTCAGCATAAAAAATAAAATATCCCCTGGTAGCACTGCCGCCACGAATCCGAAATTGATCAATGGGCTTAAAGTTTACGCCGGACTTTTGAATAATTTCAGCAGTTGATAAAGCAGTTGTATTTGTAGGCATTGCAATTGTTTCAGATGCAACTGATTGGTTTTTATATAAAGAAGTAAGTTCTTTTGACGAATACATTGCAGTAGATCTCGGTTGCTTCCAATAGGTGTCTTTGTTTTTGCTGTTAGGAAATAAATAAAGATGCAGGTCTTTATATTTTTTTGTGGTTGCTGCATCAAATCCTTTAGCGTTGAGAAAACTGTATGATACCAATTGCATCAATCGGTAGCTGTCTATAATTTTTGATTCGTAAAGCGTCCAGGCCATTTTGTAAACCGGTAAAAGCCGCTGTTCCATATCGCCGGTTTGTGTGTTTTTAGAATCGAGTTCCAACTTTACATAAGTTAAATACAATGCTAACTCATCAAGCCTTTTTGAAATGGTAGAAACTAGGTTTGATTTTCTGGCTTCTTCTAAATAATGTTGAGCTTCCTGTAAATCAGCACCGGCAAATTTTGACGATTCATAAAATAAGTGAAACATTTTTCCGATAGGTGCAGCCGCTATACCGAATAGGTCATGAATAAGTTGTTGATATTCTTTTTGCCAATCCGTTTTGCCATCTGCCATAAACTGAATCAAAACCCATAGCGGAACAGCAGTTGCAAATTTGGAATAGGAAGTTTCATAAGTGGTGCCTTCCGAACCGGCTCTTTCGGCATGCATGGCTCTGGTCATCAGCTGCTCCAAAGTATAACCGCCCGGCAGGTCGTGGTAGCTGTCGGGATATTTGAAATAGTCCCTTATGCCGAAGCGTTTCACTTTTTCGGCCCAGCGTTCTATAAAAGCAGGCCCGAATGCAATATTTTGAAATTGGTAAGGTACGATTTGCACAAAGACCCTTGGGTTTAATTTGAAATTGGGAATATCGGCATGGCCGCTATAAGCATAAAGATTTACGCCGATATTGGGATTCTTCGGAAAAAGTTTATCTAATTTTTGGGCAGCTACATTGGCACTGTAAAAAACCTGGTCGCTAACGGAGTTAATTTTGGTGCCATTGATAACAGCTTGACCGGTAGCATAACCTCCGCCATCGGCCGGATCAATGGAAACCATGTCGCGGATAAAAGTAGGTGGTGGCGTATAATTTTTATCTGTAAACTTTCGAATGACCCAATCGGTAAAAAAATCAACGGCATCTGTATTGAAATAATTCAGCTTGGCTGTTTTATTCACCTTGCCGTTTTTTAAAATAGGTGTTACCGTCCAATCCGGGTGTTTTTCCAATGTGGCGGCATTATTGAGATTAAAGGTTTCACCTACGTGGCCACCGAGGCGAAATTCGGCGCCGAAACCGTTTTGCCATTGCCAGAGTTGCCAGTCTCTTTTGACCGACATATCAGGGTCGGTTTTACCACTGCCGAAACCGCCGGTTCCGAAAATGGTACGGATACGAAGTTGGGGCGTTACCATCTCATCTGTCTTTTTAAAAAGGTCTGTTTTTTCCGGAAGGATGGTATATAAAGGATCGGGCAGATAGAACTTACAACCAAGGTCTCGCAGGTAACGATACACACCAAAGATTAAACCATTTATGGTAGGTGATTGAAATTGTATAAGTCCGTAATGCTTACTTAGTATATGGCAACTTTCGCCGGTTTTATACTTGTCATTTTCGGTGAGTGTTAAATAAAAACCACATTCAATAGCCTGACCTTCTACGGCATTCCATTTGGTTTGTGTGATGGTTCCCAAAATGGATTGTAGATTTGACACCACTTCCTGTGGAAAAGTAGCGGGGTAGGAAATACAATAAGCAGATTTTTTTTGGGAAAAAGCGGAAGATGAATTTATTACTAGAAGGAAAAGAATTCCTATAAAGAGTATATTCATTTTTGGTGGCATATTAATAGTTTTACATTATACAGTAATTGAATATAAAGAAGTTTTATTAATATTTTATTGAATTTATGTTAACAGTTTAAAGTTTTAAAATGAGTTTAGATTTAAATAATAAAAGTATTCTGATTACGGGCGGAACTGGTTCTTTCGGCAAAGAATTTACAAAGACCCTACTAAATAAATGGCCAAATATTCAAAGGTTGGTAATTTATTCAAGGGATGAACAAAAGCAGTTTCAGATGGCTCAGGAATTTCCGATAAGTAAATATCCACAGATTCGGTTTTTTATAGGTGATGTAAGGGATTATGACCGTCTCAAAAGGGCTTTCAATGGTATTGATTATGTTATTCATGCTGCCGCAATGAAACATGTACATATTGCAGAATATAATCCTGATGAATGTATAAAAACCAATATTGGAGGTGCAGAGAATGTAATCAAAGCCTCTTTAGAATCAGCTGTAAAGAAAGTAGTTGCATTGTCAACTGATAAAGCATGTGCTCCTATTAATTTATATGGAGCTACAAAGCTTACTTCTGATAAATTATTTATTGCTGCGAATAACATTCGTGGCAATAAAGACATTATTTTTTCTGTTGTCCGGTATGGAAATGTAATGGGTTCCAATGGTTCTGTAATACCCTTTTTTTTGAAAAAAAGAAAAGAAGGCATACTTCCAATTACCGATGCTAATATGACAAGATTTAATATTTCATTGCGTGATGGAGTAGAAATGGTATTACATGCAATAGAAAACTCATGGGGCGGCGAACTTTATGTACCTAAAATTCCTTCATACAGGATAACGGATGTAGCTGAAGCAATTGGCCCTCATTGCGAAAAGAAAATAATTGGGATCAGGCCCGGTGAAAAAGTGCATGAAGAAATGATTACCAGTTCGGATTCATTTACCACCTACGATCTTGACAAATATTTTGTTATTCTACCCCAAAAACCAGCTTGGGATTTGGCAAAATTTATTGACCATTTCCATGCGAAGAAAGTTCCTGAGGGATTTAATTATAGCTCTGGCGAAAATTCTGAATGGGTAAATGTAGAAGAGCTCCGCCGCCTGATTAAGGAGCATGTTGATTCAGATTTTAGTATTCAATAATATAGTACATGCAAAAACCAATACCTTACGGAAAACAGTCTATTACCAAAGATGATATTGCGGCTGTAGTGGAAACCCTGCAATCTGATTATCTGACACAGGGCCCTAAAATTGAAGAATTTGAAAATGCATTTGCCACATATATAGGTGTAAAATATGCAGTGGCTGTTGCCAATGGTACGGCGGCGTTGCATTTATCTGCCATGGCCAATGATGTTTTGCCAGGACAAAAAATAATTACAACACCTATTACTTTTTCAGCATCAGCCAACTGTATTC
Source organism: Chitinophagaceae bacterium (assembly GCA_020437365.1). Lineage (GTDB taxonomy): Bacteria > Bacteroidota > Bacteroidia > Chitinophagales > Chitinophagaceae > JJ008. The sequence continues at coordinate 15,931 of JAGQWM010000048.1, forward strand.
GTTATTGTGGCGCTGATGTTGACTTCGTTGATATAGATCCATTAACCTACACTATCGATTTAAATCAAGTTGAAGATAAACTCAAAAAAGATAAAAAGATAAAAGGCATTGTACCGGTTGATTTTGCCGGCCAGCCTGTCAACCTGGAAGAACTTCATTCTATTGCTAATAAATATGGCGCTTGGATTTTGGAAGATGCTTGTCATGCGCCAGGCGGATATTTTACAGATTCAAAAGGCGAAAAACAAAAATGTGGTAACGGTGTTTTTGCATCTCAGGCTATTTTCTCATTTCATCCGGTGAAGCATATTGCTTGCGGCGAAGGAGGTATGATTACAACCAACGAAGAAGCGATTTATAAAAGGTTACTCCGATTAAGAACACATGGTTTAACTCGTAATCCTGAAGAAATGAAAGAAAACCATGGTGGCTGGTATATGGAATTGATTGAATTAGGGTATAATTATCGACTGCCCGATATACTTGCTTCTCTGGGAATATCTCAATTAAAAAAAGCAGATGCCGGTTTACAACGGCGCAGAGAAATTGCAGCTACCTATGATAAAGGTTTACAAGATACCACTGTAGTAACGCCTTTTTATCAGCAAGGACATGCCTTTCATCTTTATGTAATACAAGCAGAAAAAAGAAAAGAATTATACGATTACCTGAAAACAAAAAATATTTTTACACAAGTACATTATATACCGGTTCATTTGATGCCTTATTATAAACAAATGGGCTTTAAGAAAGGTGATTTTCCGAATGCAGAAAAATATTATGAAAAATGCCTGAGCTTGCCCATGTATCCAACATTGACAGATGAAGAACAACGATATGTAATTGAATGTATAAAAAAATTAAATAAATAAGTTATGACAAATAAACAAGAACATTTCTGGAAAAGTGATTTTGGGAAAAAATACACAGATAGAAATAATTGGAGTAGTGATGAAGAATGGGATAGTTTATATATGGATACATGGGGAACTACCAAAATTGATATAAATAAAAAGGTTTTGGAAGGATTGCCAAAAGATCTTAAAATATTGGAAGTGGGATGTAATTATGGTGCTCAATTAAGAGGTTTTCAACGAATGGGATTTGAGAATTTATACGGTGTGGAATTACAATCTTATGCAGTTGAGAAAAGCAAGGAAATGTTTTCCGGGTTAAATATTATTACCGGGTCAGGTTACGATTTGCCGTTTAAAGATAATTTCTTTGATATTGTTTGTACAAATGGTGTTTTAATTCACATTTCACCCAATAATCATTATGCTTTTATGAAAGAAATAGTTAGATGTAGTAAACGGTTTATTATGGGTTGGGAATATTATAATGATGAGATAAAAGAATTATCATACCGAGATAACAAAGGGTATATGTGGAAAGCTAATTTTGCTGGAATATATAGGGATTATTTTTCTGATTTGAATTTAAATGCCGAATATTTTTTTAAATACTTGGCGAACGATAATAAAGATTCAATTTTTTTACTTGAAAAGAAATAAAACTCTTACCCAAAAAACTGTTTGGTTTCGTGCTGATGGAAATAGTCAAACTGGTTTGGGCCATATTTATCGTTGCCTTGCTTTAATAGAAATGGTACGAGATGAAGCTGAGATTGTTTTTGTTATTCGAAAGCCGACAATTGAAGTTGAAAATTTGATAAAAGCCTATTGCGAAAATATTATTATTTTAGAAGAAGGTGATTATCAACTTGAGGCAATTGAATTTTCAAAAAAAATAACATCAGATAACATTATTGTATTAGACGGATATAAATTTGATACGGCTTATCAAAAGAGTATAAAAAAAAGCGGCGCAAGGATTGTATGTGTTGATGATATTCATGCTTACCATTTTGTTGCTGATGCGGTCATTAATCATGCAGGTGGTATTTCAACTGCACAGTATGATGTTGAATTTTATACCCAACTCTATTTAGGGCCACTATTTAGCATTGTAAGATCTGTTTTCTGGGAAAAACCTTCAATTGAAAACCGTCTCCTCAATAATGTTCTAATATGTTTAGGCGGTGCTGACCCTAACAATGAATTAATAATTGTGCTTAAAAAAAGTATAGAAAAAGAAGCATATTTGAATTATCAAATTGTAACTGGAAGTGCTTATAAATATGAAGGTGATTTATTAGAGCTCATAAGTAATAACAAAAATGTGATGCATTATAAGAATATTGATGCATTAACATTGAGAACAATCATGCAGAAATCTTCAATTGCAATATGCTCGCCAAGTACGGTTTCTTATGAATATTTGAGTGTTGGCGGCGAATTGTATCTACATCCTATTGCGAATAATCAAAAGGATATTTATAATTATTTCATTCAAAAAGGTTTAGCGTTTCCTTTTGAAAAATTTAGAATTAATGATGAGCAGCAGATTCAAATGGCTAAAAAAGAACAAGAAAAAGTATTTGATGGGAAAAGTTATCAGAGGTTAAAAAAAATAATTTTAAATGAAGATAATTCTTCTTTGTAGTGGTGGATTAGGGCAAACTATTTTAGAGGCTGTAAATACAACAAGAGATTTGGTATTTGTTTTTACAGATAAGAAATCTAAAGAAATTATAGCTTATTGCGAAAAAAATCAAATTGATTTTTTTGCAGGCAATCCCAGATTGGGAAAGGCAGACGAAATAATAGCCCAATTAAATTGCGATGTTTTACTTTCAGTGAATTATCTCTTTGTTGTTAAAGAAAATATTTTGAATTTGGCAAGTAAATATGCTATTAATTTTCATGGCTCGTTGCTTCCGAAGTACAGAGGCCGTACACCACATGTTTGGGCTATTATAAATGGAGAAAAAAAAACCGGTATTTCTGCGCATTTAATGACAACTGAAGTGGACGATGGAGCTATTGTTAAGCAAGTCGAAGTTAAAATTGGACACGAAGACACAGGTTCTAGTATTTTAGAAAAGTTTGGTTTAATTTTTCCTAAAATAGTTGATGAAGTTTTGGAAGATGTTAAATTAGATCAGCTTAAAAAGACAAATCAGAATCATCTGGAAGCTACTTACTATCAAAAAAGAACGCCGGAAGATGGACATATCAATTGGAATTGGCATAAAGAAAGAATCAGGAATTGGGTAAGAGCACAAGCTGCTCCGTATCCGGGTGCTTTTTGTTTTTATGAGAATAAGAAAATAATAATCAATAAAATGGAGTTTGATGAACATGGCTTTACAAATGAATCTCCAAATGGATTGATTTTAGCGACAAATCCATTTGTGATTGTAAAAGTATCAAATGGTGCTATTAAAATACTAGAATTTGGATCAGAAAATGTTGTCAACTTTAAAAAAGGGGATATACTAAAATGATAAATATTGAAATAGATAAAAATTTAATTGGTGCCCAATCCAAGCCGTACTTAATAGCAGAGCTTAGTGGTAACCATAATCAGTCGTTAGAAAAAGCTATGGCCATCATTAAAGCTGCCGCCGATGCTGGTGCTGACGCAATTAAATTACAAACATACACTCCCGATTCTCTTACTATTGATCACAGGGGTGGATTGTTTGATATTACAGACAAAAATTCATTGTGGTATGGCAGAAATTTATATGAGTTGTATGGTGAGGCAATGACACCTTATGAATGGCATAAACCATTATTTGATTATGCCAAGGAAATGGGAATTACATGTTTTTCGACTCCATTTGATGAACAGGCAGTTGATATGTTGGAAGAGTTAGGTGCGCCGGCATATAAGATTGCATCATTCGAAAATAATTTCCATACGTTATTAAAAAAAGTTGCCGCAAAAGGGAAACCGGTTATTATGTCAACAGGCATTTCTGAACCGGGAGATATTATTGACTCAGTACAGGTTCTTAAAAATGCTGGTTGCCAAGAATTAATTCTTTTAAAATGCACAAGTACTTACCCTGCTTCGCCTGAAAATACCAACCTGTTGACTATTCCACACATGAAAAAATTATTTAATTGTGAAGTAGGGCTTTCTGACCATACAATGGGTGTAGGCACATCTATTGCCGCCGTTGCATTGGGTGCCTCTGTTATTGAAAAACATTTTTGTTTGAGCAGGGCAGAGGGTGGAGTGGACAGTGCCTTTTCCCTGGAGCCCCATGAATTTAAATTATTGGTTGAAGAAACTAAACGGGCATGGGAATCTTTAGGGACTATTCAATATGGGATTTTAGAGGCCGAAAAGAAAAGCCAGCATTACAAAAGGTCCATTTATATTG
>JAGQWM010000049.1 GCA_020437365.1 Chitinophagaceae bacterium
GGTATTCTTGATATTTATTCCTTCGGCAATGAAAAGCCGTACCGCATAGAATTATTTGGCAACGAAGTGGACTCCGTCAGGATAATTGACCCTGCAACACAATTGAGCGAAAGAAAAATTTTGCAGGTATCGATTATTCCCAATTTGGATAGGAATCATGCAAAAAAAATCAATGTCGACAAAACTTCAGAGAAAATTTCTTTATTTGATTTCCTTCCTGAAAATACAATCCTTTGGATGCAGGATTATCAGATTTGTATAGAGAAAATAGAAGAATCATACCAGTCTTTATTGGACTTTATTGAAATACAAAAAAGAAATCAACAACAACCCAAAAAAGATTTTGAATCTATTGATCAGGCAGAGCGGGAAACGAAGGCTGAAGATTTTATTGTCGCTAAAAATCTGGATACGGCTATCGATGCCAAACATCTTGTTGAATTCGGTTATCAATCTTATCTGGCAAAAGAGGAAATTGAATTCAATACAAAAGAACAACCGGCTTTTAACAGGCGGTTCGAATTGTTGATTGAAGATTTAAAAGCATGGGAAGCTAAAAAATTTCAATTATACATTTTTGCCGAAAACCCCAAACAGTTAGAAAGGCTGCAAAGTATTTTTGATGATTTGAATGCAGAACTAGTTTTTAACCCGGTTACGAATTCTATCCATGAAGGATTTGTAGATGAAGATTTAAAAATTGTTTGTTATACTGATCACCAGATTTTTCAACGCTATCATAAGTACAAAGTCAAACAAGCGTACAATAAAAACAAGGCATTAACCATTCGCACTTTACGGGAATTGCAACCCGGCGATTTTGTTACACATATTGATCATGGTGTAGGTGTATTCAGCGGCTTAGAAAAAATAGATGCCAATGGCAAATTGCAGGAAGCCGTCCGTTTGATTTATAAAGACACGGATATTTTATATGTCAATATCAACAGTCTTCATAAAATAGCAAAGTACTCCGGTAAAGAAGGTGCTGTACCCAAAGTAAATAAGCTTGGAAGTAATGCCTGGAAAAAATTAAAAGAAAAAACAAAAAAGAAAGTCAAAGAAATTGCTTTCGACCTCATTAAATTATATGCAAAAAGAAAGGCAAGGCAAGGATTTCAACATGCGCCGGATACTTATTTGCAAAACGAACTGGAAGCATCTTTTATTTATGAAGACACGCCTGATCAAAGTAAAGCGACTGCTGATGTAAAAAAAGATATGGAATCAATGGCACCGATGGATCGCTTAATCTGTGGCGATGTGGGTTTTGGAAAAACAGAAATTGCTATTCGGGCAGCTTTTAAAACCTGTGTGGATGGTAAACAAGCGGCTATACTGGTGCCCACAACGATTTTGGCTTTCCAGCATTTCGAAACTTTTAAAGAAAGACTAAAAGATTTTCCGGTGATGATTGATTTTATTAACCGTTTTAAATCGACAAAACAAAAAAAAGAAACTTTACAAAAATTAGAAGAAGGGAAAGTCGATATTATCATCGGTACGCATGGGCTTTTAGGGAAAGATGTAAAATTTAAAGACCTCGGTTTATTAATCATTGATGAAGAACAAAAATTTGGCGTAGGCCATAAAGAAAAAATAAAAACTTTGAGAACGGCAGTCGATTGCCTTACACTAACGGCAACGCCTATCCCAAGAACATTACAGTTCTCCCTGATGGGAGCCAGGGATTTGAGTATTATCAATACACCACCGCCTAACCGGCAGCCTATACAAACAGAAGTACATGTGTATAATGAAGACATCATAAGGGATGCTATTTATTTTGAAACAGAACGTGGCGGACAGGTATTTTTTATTTATAACAGGATTGCCGGCCTTGCCGAAATGTGTACTTTGATTCAGGCGCTTTGCCCTGATTTGCAAATCGGCTATGCACACGGACAATTGGAAGGGCATGAACTTGAGCAAAGAATCTATGATTTTATAGATAGGAAATATGATGTGTTGGTTTGTACCAATATTGTAGAAAGCGGCGTGGATATTCCCAATGTAAATACAATTATCGTCAATAACGCTCATCAATTTGGATTGAGTGATTTGCACCAATTGAGAGGAAGGGTAGGCCGTAGCAATAAAAAAGCATTTTGTTATTTATTGGCGCCGCCGATGAGTACATTGCCGAGTGATTCAAGGAAGCGATTACAAACTTTGGAGCAACATAGCGAACTCGGTAGTGGTTTTCAAATTGCCATGCGAGACCTTGACATTCGCGGTGCAGGCAACATGTTAGGTGGAGAACAAAGTGGTTTTATGGCCGAGATTGGTTTTGAAATGTATCATAAAATCCTCGATGAGGCCATTCGTGAAATCAAACGGACAGACTTTAAAGATTTATTCAAAGAAGAGATTGCCATGCAAGATGACTTTGTACAGGATTGTACCATTGATACCGATTTGGAAATATTAATTCCCGATGAATATGTAGAAAACATTACCGAACGTTTATCATTGTATCAACGATTGGATAATGCAGAAACGGAAACGGACCTTGCCGCCATGAAGCAGGAATTAATCGATCGTTTCGGTGCTTTGCCACAGCAGGTTGAAGATTTATTTGTGATGGTTCGAAGTAGAAAATTAGCCGTAAGCCTTGGTTTCGAAAAAATGTCATTAAAAAATAATACACTGCGTTGTTATTTTATCAATCGGGCTGATTCACCATATTTTGAATCCGAAATTTTTAAAGAAATTATACAATTTATTCAAGAAAAATCAAATAAAGCCAGATTCAAACAAACGGGAAGAATGTTTTTATTGATAGCGAATCCTATTCAATCAATGAACGATATGCATCAGTTTTTGGATGCTATGTACCAGTTTTGTAAACCGGTTGAAAAAATTGAACAATAAAATACGATTACATTCAGTTTCCCGTAAACAGGTTTGCACATTCCCCATTTTTATCATAATTTTATTGGATTAAAATTCACTATGAAATCCAATCCAATTCCGCTACTGCTTATTGGTTTGTTGGTTAGCTTTGTGGCGCCGGCACAAGTGAATTTTTCGCCTTCTCAACAAGATACCGCTTACACAATACTATTGCAATCGGGTAAATTTTATCCTGAGAAAAATATTGCCACAGAAAATATTAATCGTATCAATCTGTCGCTGAACAAACAGGGCGATACTGCTTTTATAATTTTACAATTCGAAAAAATTCCATCTGCTACGGAGCGAAAACAACTCGCTACAAAAGGAATTTTCTTACTCGATTATGTGCCTCATAATGCCTATACTGCTATTGTTGTCGGCGGATTACAAAATACGATATTGCAATCTTACGGGGCTAGATCAGTTATTGAATTATCGGCTTCGCAAAAAATGTCTTTTGCATTAGCCACCGGAAATTTTAATCGTTCGCTTTCCAATGGAAGTATTACGGTCAATATCAGTTTTCCTAAAATTTATACCGCTGCATCAGTTATAGAAAAATTACAATTGGCCAATTTCGATATTGTTGACACAAAATATTTGGCCTACAGAATTATTTCCGTAAGCACATCTATTCAAAGATTATCTACGTTGTCCGGTTTCCCATTTATTGAATTTGTGGAAGCCACACCGGGAGAAGACGAACCGTTGAGTCCTTATTGGACCAATTGGGGAAGAGATGCGGTAAGGGCTACTCCGCTATCAGCTTCATTAGCCAACGGTGGCGAAAATTTGCAAGGTAAAGACGTGGTGGTTGGCATTGGTGATAATGCAGATTTTCAATTGCATGTCGATTTTTCCGGAAGGTTGATTAATCGGGCGGCGATTAATTATGCTTATCATGGAACCCACGTGGCGGGCATTGTAGGAGGTGCCGGCAATATCAATGAAGTAAGAACAGGGTTTGCGCCTAAAGCAACTTTGTTGAGCCAAACGTTCAGTAAAATACTCACCAATGCCTCGGCTTATGTCAATGATTTTGGCATGGTGATTACCAATAATTCTTATGGAAATGATGAGACTGAATGTGCGACATTCGGTGTATATAATTTATATGCAAAAGTGCTGGACGACCAAGCATTTATTTTACCCAACTTACAAACTGTATTTGCCGGTGGCAATTCAGGTTTGAAAAATTGCAGTCCTTTTCCTGATAGTTTTCATACAATTCTTGGCGGTTATCAATCGGCTAAAAATAGTATTACAGTCGGCAATTCATTACCGTTCGATATTATTTTTAAAACCTCGAGTCGGGGCCCTGTACGTGACGGAAGAATAAAACCAGAAATTGTTGCCAACGGTACGTATATCGAATCGACAGTGCCGGCACAAAGCTATGGCGAAAACACAGGCACCAGTATGGCAGCTCCGGCCATTGCAGGTGGATTGGCGTTGTTGTATGAAAAATATAAAGCAGGCCATGCTGGTGTTAATCCACAAAATGCATTGATGAAAGCCCTGGTTTGTAATAGTGGTGATGATAAAGGAAATCCCGGTCCTGATTTTACTTATGGTTTTGGCATTGCCAATTTTAAAAGAGCAGTGGATATGCTGAAAAACAACCGGTTTTATGAAGGCAATATTGCTTCCGGTACGGATAATATCGGGCCGATAAATGTACCGGCCGGCACTGCTGAACTGAAAGTAATGTTGTATTGGAATGATCCATCAGCAGCACCCGTTGTTACACAAACTTTAGTGAATGATCTTGATTTGACAGTAGAAACACCATCTGCCAGTACAGTTTTACCATTGATACTGGATACAGCAAGTGCCGATATTAAAAACTTTGCACATAACGGTGAAGACCATATCAATAATATTGAACAAGTCGTTATAAAAAATCCTACAGCCGGTAATTATACTTTTCATGTAAAAGCTACAAGCATTACTCAAAATCCATCACAGGATTATGTAGTGGTGTATGATATGATTCCCATCGGTATTCAATTGACGGCGCCTTTTGGTGGCGAGAAATATTTACAAGGTGAAAATATGATTGTAAGATGGGATGATTATGGTAATCCGCATAATACATTTACATTAGAATACTCTACTGATGATGGTGTTAACTGGACGACTTTGAAAGATGATATTGCACCGGACAAAAGAAGTTATTTTTATACGGCTCCCGATCCGAATGAGTGGTTCCAGATACCCGCAGTTACTACCGATAAAGCCAGGGTTAGAATTACAAGAAACGGAACAGGGTATGCCAGTACAAGTTTGCCATTTGTAATTTCAGATACGGTATTTGTAAGCCTTTCGGCTGTGCAATGCGAAGGCTATTTTTCGATTGACTGGACACCTGAACCTGCAGCCACCGGATATGAAGTGATGTTATTGCGTGGCGAAACAATGCAACATATAGCCACCGTTTCGGCTTCAACTTTCAGCTATGCCATTGGTGGGTTATCAAAAGATTCTGTGTATTGGGCCACAGTCAGGCCTTTGATAGGAGCCGGTAACACGCCGGGCCGCAGGGCTGTTGCCATTTCCCGGCAGCCTAACTCGGGCAGTTGTACTGGTATTATTTCAGATAAAGATTGTAAACTGGATTCTATTCTTTCACCGGTTTGGTCAGGAAGATTATTGACAGCATCGGCTTTAAGTAATAGTGTACCTATCACCGTTAGAATTAAAAATTTAGACGATGTGGCCACGTCCGGCAATATTGATGTGTTCTATAGTTTGAATGGTGGCATACCGGTTTCAGCTACAATTAACAACCCCAATATTCCGGCAGGTAATTATATCGATTATAGTTTTCCGGCTGCTGTTGATTTATCTGCCATTGGTACTTATGATTTTAAAATTTACATTGTAAAAGCGGATGATCCGGTAGGTGCGAATGATACACTTTCTATAACGGTGAAACAATTAGCAAACGATCCTATAACCGGTATCATTCCTTCATCGCCGTTCATCGACAATTTTGATGCAGCCCCGGTGCAAAGTTTTCAATCAAAACAAATCGGGTTAACCGGGCTCGACAGGTATGATTTTGTAAATAGTACTGCCAAAGGAAGAATTCGTTCGTTTATTAATTCTGGAATGGCTTATTCTGGTAATAGGGCTTTGACATTGGATGCCTCCATATTAAATACGGGAACCATTGATTCACTCACCGGTACGTATAACCTAGCGACCTATGATGCGGCTACAGAAGATGTTCGGCTTGATTTCAGATTTAAGAATCATGGGCAGGAAAATAATGCAGCCAACAAAGTGTGGATTCGGGGTTCCGACCAGGATAACTGGATAGCAGTGTATGACCTTTTTGCCAATCAACCTGATGCCGATGGCCAATACAAACTTTCTACCAGTATTGAATTGAGTGATTATTTACAAAATGCTGTACCCGCACAAAATTTTAGTACAAGTTTTCAGGTTCGTTGGGGCCAATATGGAAAATCAATTGCATCTGATAATACCGGAAGCGCCGGATATACATTTGATGATATCAGGTTGTACAAAGTCACAAATGATATACAGATGGTAAGCATTGACACACCTTATCTGAATAGTTGCGACTTGAATACGACAACGCCCATTCAAATAACAGTCAGGAATAGTTCCAATACAGCTGTAAGCAATATTCCTGTTCGGTATAGAATCAATGCCGGTAGTTGGGTCAATGAAACGATAGCTTCTACCATTAATGCCAATGCAAGTTTTCAATATACATTTACTACAACTGCAAATTTCTCGGCAGTGGGTTCGTACCTTGTAGAAACCGAAGTGCAGTTTACAACGGATGATTACCATGAAAATGATACAGCGAGTGTTCGATTTTATAACGCACCATTAATTACTGTTACCGATGCCAATCCATATTTGAATGATTTCGAATCAGATGATGGCTATTGGCGTAGTGCGGGTAAAAATAGTAGTTGGGAATATGGCACACCGGCGTCTTATAAAATCAATAAAGCTGCCAGCGGTAGTAAAGCCTGGAAAACCAGCTTGGCCGGCAATTATAATGACAATGAAAAATCGTATCTGCTGTCACCATGTTATGATATTTCTTCCATGACAAACCCGACTTTGAGTTTCAGTATGGCATTGGATATGGAAGATTGCGGTAATAATTTCTGTGACGGAGCATTTGTTGAATATTCAATTGATGGAAAAACCTGGGATACTTTGGGTACTTACGGACAAGGAACAAACTGGTTCAATAAAAATTATTCGCCTTCGGGAAACACTCTTTGGAGTCAACAGAATTACCAATACTGGCATGTGGCTACCATTCCACTTGCTGTGATTCCACTTCCGGTTTCGGCATTAACGCATTTACGTTTTCGTTTTGTCATACAATCTGATGATGAAATAACCCGGGAGGGTTTGGCCATTGATGATATTCATATTTACAGCAATCCTTACGGGATTTATGATGGAGCTACGATGGCTTCGCCTGTTACAAATACAATTCCGGGTGGTAGCGGCTGGGTTGATTTTTTATCCGGTGGAAAACTGGTAGCTTCTGTGAATGCGCCGGTATCGATGGGCAGTACAGATGCACAAGCTTATATTCATGCAGGGCCACATCGTGTAAGTAGTTTGCAACTTTACCTGAATAGAAATATTACCATTAAGCCCACAACAGTCAATCTTTCTGATTCAGCTATCGTCAGGTTTTATTTTCTCGATACGGAAGCGGATACATTGATTAGAGCGACGAATTGTGGTTATTGTTACAAACCGGCATCGGCTTATGAATTGGGCGTAACAAAATACAGCGATACTAATGATAACCAGGAAAATGGCACTTTGGATGATAATATAGGAGGCGTGTATAAATTTATCATAGCTGCCAAAACGAAAATTATTCCTTTCGATAAAGGTTATTACGCCGAATTTAAAGTAAAAGATTTTTCAGAGTTCTGGCTAAATAATGGTGGTGTAGATTTACAAACGCCACTGCCACTTCACCTTGTAGATTTCAAAGCGCAAAAAATCAATGCACAAGACGTAATAACGTCATGGATAACCGAAAACGAACAAAATGTAGATCGGTTCGAAATAGAAGTTGCCAGGGGCAATGTGGACTATACTGCAAACAGGTTCTCAATGGTAGGAACGGTGCGTAGTACTGCGGTAGCAAACATTGAAAACAGGTATCAATTTATCGATCATGAAAATAATAAAACAGGTGTACGGTATTATCGGTTGAAAATGATAGATAAAAATAATCATTTTACCTATTCACCCGTACGGCCGGTTGTGTTTACCAATGATATAGATTGGAAAGTATATCCGAATCCTTCCGCAGGCATTTTTAATTTGATTTATCAATGCCCGAATGGAGAATTTGTTACGATAAAAATATTTGATGTAGCCGGTAGGGTAGTCAAAACATATACAGTACAGGCCACCGGATTTTTACAAAGATTAGTCATTGATTTAGGAGAGGCAAATCTCTCCAAAGGGCTGTACTTGTTGCAGGCCTCTCACGAAAGTGAACAACATTTTTTCAAGCTGATAAAACAATAAAACCCTATAGCCGGAGCTACAGGGTTTTACACTATGTTCTTTTCAAAAAGATTAATCGTTCCATCCTTTTTTGGCTACGCCAGCTGCAATGGCAGCCATCGCTTTGTCATGCCCCATCAAAGTGGTCAATTTATTCCCTTTGCCGTCATGTCCTTTCGCCATAAAGGCACCTTTTGCAGTTTTTGTGATAACTGCGTCAAACATTTCTACCCCTTTTTCTTTTGTTTTTACGTTGTAAGCGGTGATTTTAACATCTGCCATGGTCAGTATTTTTTAGTTTAGTAAAGACTAAAATTAAGCCTTAAAAGCGGTTTTAAAGGTTAAACTTGCCAACATGGACGTGAATTACTCGCTAAAGTAGAATAAAGATGCTGATAATCAATGAATTATAAATTAAATATCGAGCTTGGCATATTTGGCATGACTCTCAATAAATGCCCTTCTCGGCGCTACTTCATCGCCCATTAGCATACTGAATATGCGGTCGGCTTCTGCAGCACTTTCGATGGTAACTTGTTTTAATGTGCGGGTTGCAGGATTCATGGTTGTATCCCACAACTGGCTGGCGTTCATTTCCCCCAAACCTTTATAGCGTTGTATATTGACGGACTCTTCTTTTCCTTCGCCGATTTTTTCTACCAGTGTTTTTCTTTGTTCTTCATTGTAAGCATATTCCTGCACTTTCCCTTTTTTGATAAGGTACAATGGTGGTTGCGCAATGTAAACGTATCCTTGTTCTACTAATTCCCGCATATAGCGGAAAACAAAAGTGAGAATCAATGTGGCAATATGCGAACCGTCCACATCGGCATCGGTCATTATGATGAGTTTATGATAACGAAGCTTACTTAGGTCCAGTGCTTGCGGATCTTCAGGGGTTCCCATTTTTACGCCAAGTGCGGTAAACATATTCCTGATTTCTTCATTGTCGTAGATTTTATGTTCCATGGCTTTTTCTACGTTCAATATTTTTCCACGAAGTGGTAAGATAGCCTGGAAACTTCTGTCACGTCCTTGCTTGGCTGTGCCGCCTGCAGAATCTCCCTCGACGAGGAAAAGTTCGCAACGCTGTGGGTCACGGTCAGAACAATCGGCCAGTTTGCCGGGCAACCCAACACCGGTCAATACATTTTTCCGTTGTACCATTTCTCTTGCTTTGCGAGCCGCAGAACGAGCCTGTGCAGCAAGGATTACTTTGGACACTATATTTTTTGCTTCTTTCGGATTTTCTTCCAAATAAGCTTGCAATACTTTGGACACGGTAGAATCTACCACACCCATTACTTCATTATTACCCAGTTTGGTTTTTGTTTGCCCTTCAAACTGTGGCTCCGGCACTTTTACCGAAATGATGGAACTCAGTCCTTCGCGGAAATCATCGCCTTCAATTTGTACTTTGGCTTTTTCAAACAACCCGTTTTTATCGCCATAACTTTTAAACACTCTTGTCAATGCCCGGCGAAAACCGGATACATGTGTTCCACCTTCAATCGTGTTGATATTATTGACGTAGGAATAAATATGTTCGCTATAGCCGTTATTGTACATCAAGGCTACTTCTACCATGACATTGGTTTCGTCGTCTTTTCCTTCTACATAAATGACTTCGGGTAATAAAGCATTTCTGCCGGCACTGGAATCCAGCATTTCTACAAATTCTACAATACCGCCTTCACTGTAAAAACTATTTTCATAATGGCCGCCATTATCTTCTTCTTTTTCACGAAGATCGATTAAGGTTATGCGAACACCTTTATTGAGGTAAGACAACTCTCTCAATCTGCCTTCGAGAATATCGGTTTTATATTCCGTAGTGATAAAGATGGAAGCGTCGGGCCAGAAATGAACCAGTGTGCCACTTTTATCGGAAGTGCCAATTTCACGGACTGCATATTGTGGAATACCGATTTTATATTCTTGTTCAAAAGTTTTGCCATCCCGGTTTACGGTAACATGCATTTTGGTACTTAATGCGTTGACACAACTGACGCCTACACCGTGCAATCCTCCGGAAACTTTGTAAGAACCTTTATCGAATTTGCCACCGGCGTGTAAGACCGTCATGACGACTTCTAAAGCGGAACGTTTTTCTTTGGTATGCATGGCAGTCGGAATACCACGGCCATCATCTTCTACCGAAACAGAATTGTCTTTGTGTACCGTAACGGTAATGTTTTTACAATAACCTGCCAGGGCTTCATCAATAGAATTGTCCACGACTTCATATACGAGGTGGTGCAAACCTTTTTCGGCAATGTCGCCGATGTACATAGCAGGTCGTTTGCGTACGGCTTCTAAACCTTCTAAAACCTGGATACTATCTGCACTATAACCGGCTGCAGCTGCCGCTTTTTTTTCTTGTGCTTCTGTTGACATATGTAAGGAAAATCCTGTTAGTTAGAATGAAAAATGAATACCGACAAATGTACTGATTTTACCTTTCATGACCTGAAAAAACGGGTTGTTTTTTGCACTAGTTTTCCCTATTCTTTAGCAATGAAAAAGGGCATTTTCTTTGGTTTTTTTTAACAGAGAAATGAAAAGTATTCCAGGTGTTTAATTTTCATCTTTTCGCTTGACAATCTGGGCAACCATATCTGCTTCGGCGCAAATTTTATTACCCACATAAGTGGTGCCTTTCATTTCGCATATACCACGGCGGATTGGTGCGGACAGTTCCATTTTTAAGAGCAATGTATCGCCGGGTTTTACCATGTTTTTGAATTTGCAATTATCTATTTTCAGAAAATAGGTATCATATTCACCACTGCCACTCAGATTAATAGCGAGGATGCCACCACATTGTGCCAATGCTTCAATTTGTAATACGCCGGGCATCACCGGATTGCCGGGAAAATGCCCTTGGAAAAACCATTCGTTTATCGTTACATTTTTAACACCGACAATTTGTGTATCACTGAGTTCAATTATTTTATCGACCAGTGCAAAAGGAAATCGATGTGGTAATGTTTTTTCGATGTACTGATAATCATATACAGGTGCTTCATCGGGATTGTACTCCGGTGCTTTTTTCTGATTTTTTTTGATGTGCTGTTTAATCATTTTGGCAAAGGCTACATTGGAACTATGGCCGGGCCGGTTGGCAATTACTTTACCTTTGATAGGATAGCCAATCAATGCTAAGTCACCCACAACATCTAATAATTTATGACGAGCCGGTTCATTGGGAAAACGAAGTTCTAAATTGTTCAGGTAGCCTTCGCTTTTTACTTCTATTTTATCTTTTTTAAAGATGGTATTGAGGTGTTGAATTTCTTTTTCGTCGATGGGTTTATCTACAATGACGATAGCATTATTAATATCGCCACCTTTAATCAGGTTGTTGTCTAAAAGCATTTCCAATTCGTGGAGAAAACAAAAAGTCCTGCAGGGAGCTATTTCTTTTTGAAAATCTCTCATATTATTTAACCCGGCATGTTGGGTGCCCAGTACGGGAGAATTGAAATCTATCAACGTCGTAATCCGGTAATCATCGGCTGGCAAAACGGTGAGTTCCACTCTTTTTTCTTCATCGTAATACGAAATATTTTCATCGATAGAAAACCATTCTTTTACAGCATCTTGTTCTTTGATACCGGCTTTTTCAATAAGTTCTACAAAAGGTTTGGAGCTGCCATCCATAATGGGCATTTCGGGCCCGTTGATTTCGAGTAAACAATTATCGATACCCATTCCTACCAAAGCTGCTAATACATGTTCTACGGTACTGATTTTGGCGCCATTGGCTTCCAGTGTAGTGCCTCTGCTTACGTCAGTTACTAAATCGCAATCAGCTTTTACAATCGGTTTTTCTGCTAAGTCAATCCGTTGGAATTGAAGCCCGAAATTGGGTTCGGCAGGTTGCAATGTCAAGGTGGCCATCACGCCGGTATGAAGCCCTGTGCCGGAAATGCTGGCCGAAGATTGAAGTGTATGTTGCTTATCTGGATTGAAGTCTTTACTCATGTATTAATGCTGTTTATCAAGACGGGCAAAGATAGCTATTCGGGCAAAGAGAAAAAAGAGGGTTTTCAGCAGAGAAAAGCAGTAAAAAAACATTTATCAGGTAATTTTTTCGGTTACCAATTGTTGAATAATGGCTTCCAGTTCTTTTATTCTTTTTTCCATTTCGGGAAGGTTGCGGGCAATGGCCTGGCTGCGGATGGCTTGTTTATAATCATACGCCGGAGAGCCGGTAACGGCGGAGCCTTCTTTCTTCAACGATTTTCCCAAACCGGCTTGTGCATTTATTTTGGAACCATCGGCAATTTGTATATGTCCGACCAATCCTGCTTGTCCGCCTATCATAACGCCGGCACCTACTTTGGTACTGCCACTGATACCGGCTTGTGCCGCAATAACGGTACTATAACCTATTTCTACATTATGGGCAATCTGGATGAGGTTGTCGAGCTTGGCGCCTTTTTTTATGCGGGTAGAACCGATGGTGGCCCGGTCGATGGTGGCATTGGCACCAATTTCTACCTGGTCTTCAATAACTACATTGCCGATTTGGGGTACTTTTTTCAAACTGCCATCTGCCTGCGGAGCAAATCCAAAACCATCGCTGCCAATGACTGTGCCGGCATGAATTGTAACATCATTGCCAATGACGGTGTCATGATAAATTTTTACACCGGCATGTATCATTACATTTTTGCCAATGGTTACTTGGTCACCAATAAAACTATTCGGATAAATTTTTGTGTTGTCGCCGATTTTTACATTTTCGCCGAGGTAAACAAAAGCACCGATAAATACATTATCGCCATAACTGGCAGAGGAAGCAATATAAGAAGGCGATTGTACACCGGACAACATTTGCCGGGCCATTGCCTGGTATTTTGTGAGCAAAGTAGCAAAAGCTGTATAGGCATCTTCCACCCTGATTAACGTGGCATTGACCGGTTTTTTTAATGTATAGGCTTTATTGACAATGACAATAGATGCTTTTGTGTTGTACAAATAATCTTCATATTTGGCATTGGCAAAAAATGTTAACTGGCCTTTTGTAGCTTCTTCTATTTTTCCAAATGAATTGACTGAAATATCGGCATCGCCTTCAATGCTCCCGTTGATGAGTTGTGCTATTTGCGAAGCTGGAAAAGTCATACAAAAAATTTCAGTTAATAATTGACAATAAGGCTGCTATTTTCATCCGCCATAGTAGCAAAAATAATATTTTTTTGTAGCGCCACTCAATGAATGTTGAATGAGTGCGTTATCTACATTTGAAATATCTTTTACCGTACCGTCTTTAAATACAATATTGATTCTTTCATCATCTGCATCATAGGTTGTATTGCTGGCTTCGCCGGTAAATACAAAATAATGCACGTCTTCTTTTTGAATTTTCAGAGTGGCACAAACAGCTTGTTCTTTGGCCTGTACCATTTCAGTAGAAAAAGGTTCTGCCTGAAGTTTTACTTTTAGCAATTTTCGTTCCACAATAGAACGGCATAAAGTCGATAATATTTTATCGGGATGCGTACACCAGTTTTTAATGGTTGCCATCACATCATAATCATCTAAGCGGCAAAAAATATCCAAGTGGTCTTTTATGCGGCTTTTGGATTGGAAATCTTTTAAGAAAAAATTAAATGCCGGCGTTGCCGTATTGATTTCATGGCCATCGGCAAAAATTTCTTTGGCTCTTTGTAAAATCTTTACCAATGTTTGTTCCGATGCCAAAACGGTTTTATGCAAATAGACCTGCCAATACATTAACCGTCTCGACACAAGAAATTTTTCAATTGAATAAATGCCTTTTTCTTCTACCATCAATTCGCCGTCATGTACAGTCAGCATTTTGATAATTCGGTCGTAACCGATAACGCCTTCGGCAACGCCGGTAAAAAAACTATCCCGGTTCAGGTAGTCCATTCTGTCCACATCTAATTGTCCTGACACTAATTGGTGCAAAAACTTTTTGGGATGTTGGTTTTGGAAAATGGCCAATGCCGTATCCAGTTTACCTTCGAATATTTCGTTCAGTTTTTGCATAATCAAGATAGAAATTTCTTCATGACCGGTTTGTTGAATCAGGTTATGTTCGAGTGCATGTGAAAAAGGTCCGTGGCCAATGTCGTGGAGCAGGATGGCAATTTTGGCACCCAATTCTTCATTGGGATTAATGTCTGTTTTTTTATGTTTTAATTCCGCCAATGCAACACACATCAAATGATAAGCACCTAATGAATGATGTAGCCTTGAATGAACGGCGCCCGGATATACCAGGTGTGCAAAAGCCATTTGGTGAATATTTCTGAGCCGCTGGTACCACGGATGGGCAATGATTTTCAGAATTAATGGATGATCAATACTGATAAACCCATACACCGGATCGTTGATAATTTTATAAGCAGAAGACATGTTGTTTTTTTGTTAAAGACTCCTTTCGGAATGACATCAAAAGTACAAAGGCAGAATTTAATATTATATTTTTACCCAAACCGTAACTTCACCTCAAAATAAAAAAAGATAGCATGGCGATAGCGAAAATAATCTGGATAGATGATGAAATTGAAAGCCTTCAATCACAGAAAATGTTTTTGGAGAATAAAGGTTATGAAGTAGATACATTTACCAACGGGTTTGATGCCATAGATTTTGTAAAAGAGCATGCCGTAGATGTGGTATTGATTGATGAAACAATGCCCGGCATTACCGGCTTGGAAACATTGGCTAAAATTAAGGAGATCAATCAATCGCTGCCGGTTATTTTGATTACTAAAAATGAAACGGAAAATTTAATGGATGAAGCCATCGGTTCGCAGATTACTGATTACCTGATAAAGCCTGTCAACCCGAACCAGGTTTGGCTGAGCCTGAAAAAAATAATTGATAACAGAAGATTGGTAGCCGAAAAAACGACAACATCTTACCAACAGCAATTCCGCCATTTGTTTACCGCTCTCAACAGCAATCCCGATGACAATGAGTGGATGGATATTTATAAAAAATTAATTTTCTGGGAACTGGAAATGGAGAAAAGTGACAGTCCTGAAATGCGGGAAGTATTACAAAGCCAGAAAAGCGAAGCGAATACCGAGTTCTTTAAGTTTATTTCAAAAAATTATGCGCAATGGGTGTCTGCTAAAAATGATGCAGCTCCAATCATGAGTCATAATTTATTGCAAACAAAAGTATTGCCACAAGTACAAGCCGGAACGCCTTTGTTTTTTATCCTGATTGATAATCTTCGGTTCGACCAATGGAAAACAATTCAACCCATTTTTGCAGAAAATTTTAGAATTACGGAAGAGGATAGTTTTTATAGCATTTTGCCTACGGCTACACAATATAGCCGCAATTCAATTTTTGCCGGATTGATGCCGGTTGATATCGAAAAGCAATTTCCCACATTGTGGAAAAACGATGAAGAACAAGGCGGGAAAAATCAACATGAAGAAGAATTTTTAATAGCCCAACTCAAACGTCTCGATAAAGCGGATTTAAAAACCTCTTACACCAAAGTATTGAACAACCAGGCCGGCCTTGATTTGGTAAACAATATTCACAACCTGCTGAACAATGATATCAATGTCATCGTGTACAATTTTGTAGATATGCTCAGCCATGCCCGAACCGAAATGGAAGTATTGAAAGAACTGGCCAGTGATGAAATGAGTTATCGCAGTATTACAGCGAGTTGGTTCGAACATTCGCCATTGCACCAGGCATTGAAAAAAATTGCAGATAAAAATATAAAGATTGTTTTGGCAACAGACCATGGAAGTGTACGAGTGAAAACACCTTATAAAGTTGTAGGCGATAAACAAACCACCACAAATCTTCGTTACAAACACGGTCGTAATTTAAAATACGCATCGAAAGAAGTGTTGGCATTCCGCGACCCGAAAGAAGCCGGTTTGCCGACACCCACCATCAATTCTTCCTTTATTTTTGCAAAAGAGGATAGCTTCCTTTGTTATCCCAATAATTTTAATCACTACGTCAATTATTATAAAAACACTTTTCAACATGGTGGTGTCAGCCTCGAAGAAATGATCGTTCCGGTTATAAAAATGCAGAGCAAGTAGTTTCAAAAAAATCAAAACACTCATTCCACTGTAGGTTGTTGACTTGTGGAAAAGTATTCAAAACATATAAACCTTTTCAAAAGGATAGCAGTAAATTTGTGGTGAAAAATAAATCATTTGTAATTTGAAACTTGCGGACTCCACCATCCATCATTCGTAATTAATTCTACACACTCCATGAAATATACCCAAACCACACTCAATAAACTCGCAGATATACCAGCAGAAGCCGGTTATATTTTACGCTATGAAAGAGGTACTTTTCAAAGTGGTTATTGTATTTTGGAATCTAAAAAAGTAGTGGTACTCAATAAATATCTTACCGTGGAAGGCCGTATCAATACTTTGTTAGATTTAATTCCACAATTGAACATACCCGTTGCACAACTTACTGAAGAATCCTCTAAACTATACACACAAGTAATGGCCGAAGCCGGGCAACAAGCCAACGAAGAAGCCTGATGCTTTAATCTTTCGCTTAAAAAATATTTTGACTTGCTAACTTTACGCAATGTCAACGCCACCACTTACGATTACATTTCTGGGCACAGGTACCAGTAGCGGAGTGCCTATGATTGGTTGCGATTGCGAAGTCTGTACTTCCACCGATGCAAAAGATACAAGACTCAGATCGAGTATCCTGGTTAGTTCGCCTACGACAACACTGGTTGTAGATACCGGACCCGATTTTCGGTTTCAGATGTTGCGACAAAATGTAAAAAAATTAGACGCCGTTTTATTTACGCATCCACATAAAGATCATATAGCCGGCTTGGATGACGTAAAAGCTTTTAATTTTTTCATGCAAAAACCTATCGACATTTATGCCAATTCGTTGACAGAAGAAGCGTTGCGAAGAGATTTTTACTATGCGTTTGAAGACAGAAAATATCCCGGCATACCTGAATTTAATTTGCATACACTTTCAATGGACTCTTTTTTGGTGGGCGATATTCCGGTAACACCCATTTTAGTTTGGCATTTCAAAATGCCCGTTTTAGGATTTCGTTTTGGCGCATTTACCTATATAACCGATGCCAATAAAATAGACGAAACGGAGATGGAAAAAATAAAAGGTTCGGAAGTTTTGGTATTAAATGCACTGCGGCATAAAGCACATATATCACATTTTACAATCGATGATGCCATTGCTATCGCAAAAAAACTAAAAGTACCGACTGCTTATTTCACACATATCTCACATCAATTGGGCCTTCATGCTGAAATAGAAAAAACATTGCCCGAAGGAATTCATTTGGCCTACGACCAACTTCGGTTAAAAATCGGGTAATTAAATTTTAGGATAATTTATTACTAACGTTTGTTAGTGTTTTGATTGTTTTTTATATCTTGCAGCCGTTTTTCAAAAAGGATTATTTGTATGTGAATGATTGATGGAAAACAATAAAAAAAACAAAAACAACAAAATGGATTTTCAACGTACGGAATTAACAGCACAAGTGGCACAGACAGCCAAAGATTTTGCACAGCAGCATATCAAACCCAAGATGATGGAATGGGACGAAAGCCAGGAATTTCCTGTGGAAGTTTTTAAAGAAATGGGAAAACTCGGTTTGATGGGTGTCCTGGTTCCCGAATCCTATGGCGGAGCCGGATTATCTTATTTTGAATACAAAGTAATCATTGAAGAAATAGCTAAAGTGTGTGGTTCCATTGGCCTCAGCCTGGCGGCGCATAATTCTTTATGTACCGGCCATATACTCACATTTGGCAATGAAGATCAAAAGAAAAAATGGTTGCCGAAATTGGCTACTGCCGAGTACATTGGCGCCTGGGGACTTACCGAAGCCAACACCGGAAGTGATGCAGGCAATATGAAATGCACAGCAGAGAAAGAAGGTGATGAATGGATCATCAATGGTACCAAAAACTGGATTACCCACGGAAAGAGTGGCGATGTAGCCGTTGTCATTTGCAGAACAGGAGAGCCACGTACCAAAAATAATTCTACTGCTTTTGTGGTGGAGAGAGGCACCAAAGGATTTTCCGCAGGCAAGAAAGAAAATAAACTCGGTATGCGGGCCAGCGAAACAGCCGAAATGGTTTTCGATAATTGTTGTATTCCAGATGCCAACCGTTTAGGAAATGTTGGCGATGGTTTTAAGCAAGCCATGAAAGTACTCGACGGTGGAAGAATTTCTATTGCATCGCTTTCATTGGGCATAGCCAAAGGTGCTTACGAAGCTGCCGTGCAATATGCACAGGAACGTCACCAGTTTGACCAACCCATTGCCAATTTCCAGGGTATTTCATTCAAACTGGCCGATATGGCTAC